>BEHZ01000066.1 GCA_002923335.1 bacterium HR23
GTATTCTTGGATCAGCTCTTGCCGCCGCGCCTCCGGGTCGGCCGCCTGTTCCAGCTCGCGCCGGAAGACGATGTTCACCGCCCCCTCCGGCCCCATGACCGCCACCTCCCCCGTAGGCCAGGCGTAGTTGATATCCCCCCGCAGGTGTTTACTGCTCATCACCAGGTAAGCACCCCCATAGGCCTTGCGCAGGAGGATGCTGACCTTGGGCACCGTAGCCTCGGTATAAGCGTAGATGAGTTTCGCCCCGTGGCGGATAATGCCTCCATGCTCCTGGTGAACACCCGGCATAAATCCTGGCACATCCACGAAAGTTACCAGAGGGATGTTGAAGCAGTCGCAGAAACGGACGAAGCGCGCCGCCTTCACCGAGGCGTCGATGTCCAAGACGCCCGCCAGGTGTTGGGGTTGCTGGGCTACGACGCCCACCGTGCGCCCCGCCATACGGGCAAACCCCACAACAATATTGGGCGCCCAGCGCTCGTGCACCTCAAAGAAGTCCCCCCGGTCTACCACTCGCCGGATAATTTCCTTGACATCGTAGGACTTCATAGGGTTCTCCGGAACGATGTAGCGCAGGGCCTCATCCCGGCGGTCGGGCGGGTCGCCGGTTTCCACAATAGGGGGGTCTTCGGTGTTGTTGCTGGGGAGGAAGGAGAGGAGCCGGCGCACCGCTTGGAGACAATCCGCCTCGGTGTCGTAGGCGAAGTGGGCCACCCCGCTCTTCGTGGTGTGGGCGTGGGCGCCCCCCAACTCCTCGTGCGTAACCTCCTCCCCCGTTACCGCCTTGATGACATCAGGCCCCGTGATATACATCTGGCCGATGCCCCGCACCATAAAGATGAAGTCGGTGAGGGCGGGGGAGTAGGTGGCTCCCCCGGCGCTTGGCCCCAGAATGACCGATATCTGGGGGATAACCCCGCTGGCCAGCACATTGCGCTTGAAGATCTCTCCGTAGCCGGCCAGGCTGAACACCCCCTCCTGAATGCGTGCCCCGCCGGAGTCGCACATCCCCACCACCGGGGCACCCACCTTCATGGCCAGGTCCATGACCTTGCAAATCTTTTCGGCCACCGCCTCCGAAAGGGAACCGCCCAGGACGGTGAAATCCTGGGCATAGACGAAAACGGTGCGCCCGTCCACGGTGCCCCAGCCGGTTACCACCGCGTCTCCCGGCACCTTCTGCTCCGCCAGGCCAAACTCGGTGGCTCGGTGGGTCACCAGGGGGTCCAGTTCTTCAAAACTCCCCTCGTCCAGAAAGAGGGCGATGCGCTCTCGGGCGGTCAGTTTGCCTTTGGCATGCTGTTGCTGAATACGCTTCTCGCCCCCGCCGAGACGGCCCTGGGCCTTGAGGCGCAAGAGGTGCTCCAGTTTGGCGGGAAAGGCAGAGGATTCGCTCATTGCCCTCTCTGGGAATAGGCGCCCACCGGTGGCGGTCGGCGACCTTTGACCTCGCTAGTGAATGCTAGCACACCCCTGGAGCAAGCGCAAGGGCACCGAACACGCTGTAATGGAGACAGAATCCGCAACATTTTTTGCCATCCCTACAAGCCATTCAGCGCTTTCGCCTCCTCTTGACACCTAACCCTGCGCTTCCTATACTGGCGCTGATAGCGCCCCGAAAGGAGGCGGGCAATGCGCCGGCTTGTCTTGCTGGTGAGCATCCTAGCACTCATGGCCCTGGCCTGTCGGCCTGCCACCGCTCCTACACCTACCCCTGCTCCCACTCCCAGGCCAGCGACATCACCCCCTATGGCGACGCCGACTCCCACGCCCTCTGTAGGGGTAACCCCTGCCCCTAATCTACCTGCCCCCACGCCCACACCCACCCCCATACCGACGCCCGCCCCCACAGCCAGACCCCGCTATGGGGGCACCCTTCGCTACGCCTCCCCTGAACCCCCAAGCCTGGATGTGCACGCCCAAATCAGTTTCCTCACCCAAGCCCACGGTAGTTATGTCTACAATGGCCTCCTGCGCTTCCCTTATCCCCAGGAACAGAAGTTCCCTGCCGACTTCACCGTCTTCCCCGACCTGGCCGAGCGGTGGGAGTTCTCGGCCGATGGGAAGACCCTTACCCTCTACCTGCGGAAGGGGGTGCGCTGGCACAATCGCCCGCCAGTCAACGCCCGTGTGGTAAACGCCGAGGATGTGAAGTTCTCCCTGGAGCGTTTTGCCGCCAAGTCCGGCTTCCGCTATCGTGCCGAGCCGATTGACGCTATAGAGATTGTAGACCCCTCCACGGTGCGCTTGCGCTTGAAGGCTCCCCACGCCCCCATTCTGCACAACCTGGCAGACCCCTCCTTTATGTATATCCTGCCTAAAGAGGGAGCCACCTTCAAAGACTTCAACTCTGTTGAGGCGACCATCGGCACCGGCCCCTTTACCCTGGAGTCCTACACCCGTGGCGTCCAACTGGTCTACAAAAAGAACCCCGCCTTCTACCTGGAGGGCTCCCCCTACCTGGACCAGGTGGTGTGGGAGGTGGTGGCCGATTCCGCCACCCGCTTGGCTCTGCTCCGTGCGGGGCGCGTGGACACCATAGGCTATCGGGGGTTCATTGCCGAGGAAGAGGCCCGCCCCCTGGCCAAGGTGCGGCCCGACATCCCCATGACCAAATACCAGCGGGTAGAGATGGGCCATATCTACATGCGCACCGATAAACCGCCCTTCAGCGACATCCGGGTGCGCCAAGCCCTCTCCCTGGCCATCAACCGCCAGGCGTGGATAGATACCATCCACTACGGCGAAGGGTGTATAGACAACGGCCCCATCCCCTGCGCCCTGCAGACCTGGAAACTGGACATCAGCAAAGAAGAGCCCGCCAAAGCGAAATACCAGGTGGGTTACGACCCGGCCGAGGCCAGGCGCTTGCTGGCCGACGCCGGCTTCCCCCAGGGCCTTGCCGTAACCTTGAACTACGCTGCCGTGGTCTACGGAGCCGTGTGGGATTCCCGTTACCAACTGGCCCAGCAAGACTTGGAAAAAGCCGGCTTCAAGGTTACCCTTGCACCGCAGGAATACGGCCTCTACATCTCCACCACCTACCTTGGCAAATACGAGCAGATGGCTATCGGCCCCGTTACCCCCTTCGGCGAGGTGGATGACTGGCTCTACGGCTTCTATTACCCCGGCCAGACCAATAACCGGAGCCATGTGGACGACCCTCAGTTGACCCCCCTCCTGGTGGCCCAGCGTCAGGCCCTTGACCCCGCCGAGCGCAAGCGCATCGTCCTGGAGATCCAGCGTTACCTCCTGGACAAGGCCTACTATGTCTACTTGCCTATCGGCTCCACCTTCAGCGTCCACCTGCCCCGCGTGCGCAACTTCGTCCAGCACGATTCCTACGGCATGGGCAAAATGGTCCAGTGGACATGGCTGGAGGAGAAGTAGGAGCCCAACATGCGCCAGTATGTCCTGCGTCGCGGCCTGTTCGTCATCCCTACCCTTGTTATGGTTACCATTGTGGTCTTCCTCATGCTCCGCTTCCTGCCTGGGGATGTGGTGCACCAGATGCTGGAAGGCTACGCGTACGCCCCTACCGTGGAGGCCTTGCGCCGAGAGTTAGGCTTGGACAAGCCCCTGCTGGTGCAGTATGCCACCTGGATAAGAGACATCTTTCGCGGCGACCTGGGCCACTCCCTCTGGACCAAACAGCCCATCGTTCAGGAGTTCGCCCGCCGGTTCCCCGTTACCCTGGAACTGGCCATCCTGACTATCCTGGTGTCTGTAGTGGTGGGGGTGGGGATAGGCGTCCTTTCCGCCATCCGCCAGGACTCCTGGGCCGACTACGGCGGGCGGGTCTTCGCCATCGCTATGCTGGCCATCCCCTACTTCTGGCTGGCGGTGCTGGTGGTGGTTCTCCCCTCCATTTACCTTCGCTGGACGCCCGTCTGGACCTATGTCCCTTTCACCGAGAACCCTGTGGAGAACCTGAAGATTATGAGCATCCCCGCCCTGGTGTTCGGGTTGACCCGTGCCGGCCCCGTCATGCGCTTGATGCGCTCCTCCATGCTGGAGGTAATGCGCCAGGACTACATCCGCACCGCCTGGGCCAAAGGGCTGTCGGAGCAGGTAGTGATTACCCGTCACGCCCTCAAGAACGCCCTCATCCCTGTGGTGAGTATCATCGGCATTCAGACGCCCTTCCTCATCGGCGGGTCGGTGATTATGGAGTCCATCTTCCGCCTGCCAGGAGTGGGGCAGTTCTTCTTTGAGGCCCTTATCCGTCGGGACTACCCGGTGGTGCAGGGCATCAACCTGATCCTGGCCACCTTCGTCATTCTGCTGAACCTGGTGGTCGACCTCAGTTACGCCTATCTGGACCCACGGATTCGCTATCGTTAGAGGCCAGGGGGAGCATATGAGGGAAGCCGGGGAGACCGTCGGCATCCAAGGGGTGTGGAAGCGCCGTTTACCCTGGTGGGTGGAGGTGCTGGTGCGTCTGGTGCGCACCAAACCCCTGGGCCTGGCCGGAGCCGTGATCCTCTTGCTGATGGTCATGGCCGCTATCTTCGCCGACCTCATCGCTCCCTATGGCTACGCCCAGATCATCCCCGCCGACCGCTTCGCCGGCTACAGCAAGGCCCACTGGCTGGGGGCGGACCAGTTAGGGCGGGACCTCTTCACCCGCATCGTCTATGGAGCACGCATCTCCCTCTCCATCGGCTTTGCTGCGGTGCTCATTGCGTCCGTCGTTTCCCTGCTGATAGGGGTGCCCTCGGCCTATTTCGGCGGGCGCACCGACATCTTCCTCCAACGCCTTGTGGATGCCTGGATGGCCTTCCCCGGCCTCCTCATTCTATTGACGGTGCTCTCCCTTACCGGCCCGGGGCTGGTGCAAATCACCATTGTGCTGGGCGTCTCCTCGGGCATCGCCAACTCCCGGGTGGTGCGGGGTGTTGCCCTTTCCATCAAGGAGAACCAGTATATAGAGGCGGCCCGTGCCCTGGGCGCCAGCCCCCTGCGCATTATGCTGGCCCATATGGTGCCCAACACCATGGCCACCGTCATCGTGCTGGCGACCATTGGGCTGGGGACCGTTATCCTCACCGAGGCGAGTCTCTCCTTCCTGGGGTATGGAGTGCCCCCACCCACGCCCACCTGGGGCGGGATGCTGAGCCTGGAAGGCCTCCGCTACATGTATGACGCCCCGTGGATGGCCATCTGGCCGGGGGTTGCCCTCTCCCTGGCCGTCTTCGCCTTCAACATGTTTGGCGACGCCCTGCGGGACCTCCTGGACCCCCGCCTGCGGGGCGCAGGGTAAATTGGGCGGTTTCACGGTCTTCTCCGCCCCGAAAAAATGCCCTGTTATGCCCCTTCCCTTACCTTGACGGGCGGAGACCCTGGGGATACGCTAGTCGCACCAAGATGCCCGTTCCGGCGGGCCGTGGGGCCTTCTGGGCCTAGATAGGTGGTGGCTATGGTGCACCTTTCGCCTTCCCGGTTGAGCGGGTGGTGTGCGGTGGCGGGGTCGGCCCTCCTCCTCATCGCCCTCCCACTTCTGGTGCTGTTGCGCCCCCAGGGTCTTCCCGGCATCCACGCTCCCCTTCCCCAGACCATGACCGCCCTGCGAGGGGAGGTGCTTCCCTTCTGGATAGGGGAGCACCTGGTCCTGGGGGCCTTCTTCCTCCTGCTGGGTATAGCGGTGTGGGGGGCGAGCCAACCCCTGCAGGAGTGGAACCGCCTCCTGGGAGGGCTAGCCCTTTTGGTGGGAGCCGTTGCCCTCCTCGCCGCTGCCCTGGCATCCCTATGGCACGCCGTTGTGGACCCCGTCTTCGTCCGCCTATACGCTACCCAAGACCCGACCGCCCGCCAATACCTCCTGCAGATGGGCTTCCAGGTGGAGAAGATCCACTCCTTCCTTCGCCTGGCGGGCTATTTCTCCATCGTTTGGGCCTTCCTGTTCACTGTGGGGCACCTGGCCCAGCGCGGTTCACCCGCCTGGTGGGGCTGGATGGGATGGGCGCTGGTGGTAGCCATCGCCGTTTTCCCACCGGCGGGGCTGGTGTGGAGCCTGCCAGCCGGCCCTATCCTACTGGGGAAAGGCTTCTCCCTATCTCCCGGGGAGGGGAGGCCTGCGCCGGCTCGCCGACGCCTGCGGGCGAGGGCGCATTCGTAGGTAACCTCCGCACCTATTGCAGGGGGGCGTGCCGTGAAAGAACAGATAGATGCCTTCCTGGAGCACCTGGCGGTGGAGCGGGGAGCATCCCCCCATACCATCTCCGCCTACTGCAATGACCTGCACCAACTCCTGGACTTCCTCACCGCCCAGGAACACATCGTCCAGTGGACGCAGGTGGACCTGGGGGTGCTCACCCGTTTTGTCCTGTGGCTTATGGCGAAGGGCTATACCAATACCACTTTGGCCCGCCGAGTGGCTGCGGTGAAGTCCTTCCTGCACTTCCTGGTGCGGGAAGGGGTGCTCACCTCCAACCCTGCCGAAGACCTGGGTTCCCCCAAAACCGGCCGGCACCTGCCCAAGGCCCTCTCCGAGGAGGAGGTGGAGCGCCTCCTGGACGCCCCCGGCAAGGAGCAGACCCCCGAGGCTTTGCGAGACCGGGCCATGCTGGAACTCCTGTATGCCTCGGGGATGCGGGTGAGCGAGTTGACGGGTCTGGACCTAAGGGATGTAAACTTAGAGCAGGGGATGGTGCGCTGTCGGGGCAAGGGGGGAAAGGAGCGGGTTATCCCCATCCACCAGACCGCCGTGCAGGCACTGCGGGCCTACCTGGAGCGGGGGCGTCCCCGTTTGGCCCCCAACCTGCGGGAGCAGGCCCTCTTTGTGAACCAACGGGGGGAGCGCCTCACGCGCCAGGGCTTCTGGCTTATCCTGAAGGGATACGCCCGCAAAGCGGGCATTACATCCCCCGTTACGCCCCATGTTCTGCGCCACAGTTTTGCCACCCACCTCCTGCGGGGAGGAGCACCCCTGCGTCATGTGCAGGAACTGCTGGGACACGCCAGCATCGCCACCACCCAAATCTACACCTACCTTACCAACCAGCAGCTGCAGAAGGCTTACGACCAGGCCCACCCTCGTGCCCACTAACATCCCCCGTGCGCGCTTCCGCAGACACCCCTGCAGGAACCGCCCAGCCCGTTGATGGGGGTGTGGCGCAAGGGCAGAGAAACCGTGGCGTGGGCTTGCGCCCCTGGTCTGGGTTGCCCACGCAACCGCCACCGCGATTTACTCGTGTATACCTTCGTTGACGGTGCCTCCATACTTGACATCCCGCCTGTAGTTGACCCTCAGGCTACTGTGCCGATGGAGAATTGGCTACCACGCCCCCATCGGTTGACAGGGCACCGGACGTGTAGTAAGTTGTCTAACGGCTGTAGAGAGAGGAGACCCAGGGCCAGGCCCCAGGAGATGCGGGGAATAGGAGGGTGATTACCCGCAACTTTACAGTTCACCCGAAAGGTGGACGGAGGCTGGCCCTCTCCGCTCTGGGCTAAGTGTCCTGACGCTCCCTTTGCACCGTGAGTTGACTGACAAGCAGGTTGTGGATATTGCCTGGTGCATTCGGCAGTTCCTAGGGTTGAGTAGGCTATGTCCTCCATCTCGGCGGTAAACGATTATGCCGATGTAACCGAGGTTCCGGGTCTTGGTGCGACCCGTGAACAGTTGTCCATGCTTTACACGCGCTACAAATGGGCGGTGGAATTTTGTGAAGGGAAGGATGTGCTAGAAGTAGCGTGTGGTGCCGGACTGGGGCTGGGCTATCTTGCCGCGAGGGCTCGGCGAATCGTGGGGGGTGACTACACGGAACGGCTCCTTAGGATGGCGCGTGAGCACTATAGGAGTCGAGTCCCGTTGGTTCGCTTGGATGCCCATATGTTGCCCTTTCGAGACCGTGCCTTTGATGTGGTGATTCTCTATGAGGCGATTTATTATCTGACCGATCCCGGCCGGTTCCTTGCCGAGTGCCGTCGAGTGCTTAGGGAACCTGGGATCGTCCTCATCTGCACTGTCAACAGGGAGTGGCCAGATTTTAATCCAAGCCATCTGAGCACCAGGTATTTCGCGGCCCGAGAATTGTCTGATTTGTTGAGACAACATGGCTTTGATGTCAAGATCTATGGGGCTTTTCCTGCCTTGAAGGAGTCGGCCAGGGGCCACATCTTGTCTCTCCTAAGGCGAACGGCGATTGCGCTTCATTTAATTCCCAGGACTATGAAGGGGAAAACGGTCCTTAAGCGCCTGTTCTATGGAAAACTCACACCGATCCCTCCCGAGGTAGTAGATGAAATGGCCCCGCTTGAGCCGCTTGTTTTGCTCCCCGCCGATACGCCGGTTCCTATTAAGTCTTATAAAGTGCTGTATGCCCTTGCCCGTCTCCGCTGAAGTGTTTGCCCGTTAGAGGGGGTGTGTTCAAAGGGGAAAGGGGGGCCATGGGGTCAGGAGTGGCGTCAAAATAGACGGCGGAATAGCGTAACTCCTGCGAGGATTCCCCTTATCGCCGTGTTTGAGTGCCTCCCCCTCAGCCTTGCATCCCTGGCCCCAAACCGCTAACCTACACTTCAGGAGCGGGGCCCATGCGCATCGCCGTGGGGAGCGACGAGGCAACCCCCCTCACCTCCTGGGTGCTGGAAGAGCTGCGCCGTCGGGGACACGAGGTGGCCACCTTCGGCGCTCTCAGGGAGGGGGACAACCCCAACTGGCCCGTGGTGGCCCAGAAAGTCGGCCAGGCGGTCGCCTCCGGCCAGTGCCAGCAGGGCATCCTCTTCTGCTGGACGGGGACGGGGGTCTCCATCGCCGCCAACAAGGTGCCGGGCGTGCGGGCAGCCCTGTGCGTGGACGCCCCCACCGCCGAGGGCGCCCGCCGGTGGAATGACGCCAACGTGCTCTGTATGAGCCTGCGCCTTACCACCCCCGCCGTCGCCCGGGAGATACTGGACGCCTGGTTCTCGGCTCAGCCCGACCCATCGGAGCAGACCAATGTGGAGCGCCTCAAGGCGATGGACACGGGGCGCTAGGGAGGGGAGGTATGCCCGTCATCACTATCAACGGGGAGTTTGGGAGCGGCGCCCCCGAGGTAGGC
>BEHZ01000067.1 GCA_002923335.1 bacterium HR23
CTGTGGATAGACTATGTTACCCCTACGGGGGAACGCCCTATGCTCCTGCGCACGCACACGTCGCCAATGCAGGCCAGGGTGATGGAGCGCATGAAGCCCCCCATTCGGGTGGTGGTGCCGGGGAAGTGTTATCGCTATGAGGCGACCGACGCCACCCACGAATGGCACTTCTTCCAGATTGAGGGGCTGGCGGTGGACGAGGGTATCACCTTCGCCGACCTGAAAGGCACCCTCTACGAGTTCGCGCGGCGTATCTTCGGCCCCGAACGGCGCATCCGCTTCCGGTGCGACTATTTCCCCTTCGTAGAGCCGGGGGTGGATATGGCTATAGATTGCTTTGCCTGCAGGGGAGAGGGGTGTCGTATCTGTAAGGGGAGTGGGTGGATAGAGATTATGGGGGCTGGGATGGTGCACCCCCGGGTGCTGGAGATGGTGGGCTACGATAGCCAGCGGTATACCGGCTTCGCCTTCGGCATGGGGCCGGAACGCATCGCCATGCTCACCTACGGTATAGAGGACATCCGCCTCTTCTACGCCAACGACCTGCGCTTCCTACGGCAGTTCTAAAGTGAGCATCGTTGGCGAGCCGGGCGTAGTGGCCGGGCTGCCGGGCGTCGGTGCGCCTGCTGTTAGAGACGCCAGGGCCAGCGGAAAGTGGGCAGGACGCTCTGCCACAGGCGGGCTTCCACGGCCTCCCACAGGCCGTTGGCCAGGGCCTCCCCGGCCGGCTGGAAGAGGCGGGCCAGAAAGGGCCGACGGGGCCGCAGGGTAAGCACCCGGCGCCGTATGCCGGCCATCTCGGCCGCCAGGTCCAGCGCCTTCTCCTGGTCTCCCACCTCGTCCACCAGCCCTATCTCCTTCCCCTTCTGGGCCAGGAACACCTCCCCCGTGGCGATCTCCCGCACCCGTGCCTCCTCCATCCTTCGTCCTTCGGCCACCACGCTCACGAACAGGTTATAGAAGTCGTCCACCAGGCCCTGGAGTTTGGCCTGTTCCTCTTCGGTGGGGGAGCGCCAGAAGGCCCCCATATCCTTATGTTTCCCTCCCTTGTAGACCCCCATCTGAATGCCCCAGCGCTGGAGGAGGGCCTCCAGGATGGGGTGCAGGGAGAGGACGCCAATGGAGCCCACCACCGCTGCGGGGGAGGCGACGATACGGTGAGCGCCACAGGCGATATAGTAGGCGCCCGACGCCCCCGTCTCCCGTATGTAGGCCACCACCGGCTTCCGCTGGGCGATGGCCTTCACCTTGCGGTAGAGGGCGTCCGAGGCGCCGGCGGAGCCGCCGGGGGAGTTGATGTCCAGCACCAAAGCCCTCAGCCAGCGGGCACGGCGCACCGCCTCCAGCAGAGGCTCCAGCACCGTGGGGCGCACACTGCCCCCAATGGTGCCATGCACCTCAATCAGAGCGATGCGCCCTGCCCTAGGGCGGGGGAAGAACATGGGGCACCTCCTGGATGTGGCGAGTATAGTATACAATGGAATGGTGCTTCCCCACACTCGCACAGGAGCCGACCGGTGAAGCGACTGCGTGTCTTCTGGCGCAACAGCCCCAACGACCTGGATGTCCTGCAGGCGGTGGAGCACATCCGCTTTGGCCCCGAGGGGGAGGAGGTGCTCACCACCGACCAGGGGGCAGAGGTGATTCGGGCTATGGCCCGGGAGTTTGCCGAAGACTTCTGGATCGACGACTTCCAGTCTCTTGACGCGCACCAGGCGGTGGACTACCTCCGGCAGAATGTGTCGCCCCAGGAGTTGCCGGGGCTTCTGCGCCGGCTTATCGCCCTGGTGAGCAAGGAGGACGAGGCGACCGGCCAGGAACTCTTTGAGCAGTGGGAGGCGACCCTGAAGCGAGGGGGGTAAGGGCTACTCCCACTCCCCCCAGTTGTCCCCCACTTTGATGGCCACCACCAGAGGCACCGCCAGGGACAGGGCGTTGGGCATAATCTCCTGAATAAGGGTCTTGAGGGGTTCTATCTCCTCCGGCGGGGCTTCCCATACCAGTTCGTCGTGCACCTGAAGGAGCATGCGGGAGCGCATCCCCAGGGCGTCCATCCGCTCCTGGAGGCGGATCATAGCGATCTTGATGATCTCCGCTGCGGTGCCCTGCACCGGCATATTCACCGCCTCCCGTTCGGCGGCCGAGCGGGTCTGGCCGTTGGGGGAGTGGATCTCGGGGATGGCCCGCCGCCGGCCCAGCAGGGTCTCCACATATCCCAACCGCCGGGCCTTCTCCAGCGTCTCCTCCAGGTAACGGCGGACGCCGGGGTAGCGCCCCAGGTAGTTCTCAATGAACCGGGCCCCCTCTTCGGGGGTGGCTTTGATCTCCTGGGCCACCCCGAAGGGCGAGAGGCCATAGATGACCCCAAAGTTCAGCACCTTGGCCACCCTCCGCTGTTCGGGGGTAACCTGCTCCAGGGGCACCCCAAACACCTGGGAGGCGGTTACGGCGTGGATGTCTTTCCCCTGGAAGAAGGCTTCCATAAGGTTGGGGTCTCGGGAGAGGTGGGCCAGCACCCGCAGTTCAATTTGGGAATAGTCGGCCCCCACCAGTTTCCAGCCCGGCTCTCCAGGGATGAAGGCCCGGCGGATCTGCCGACCCACTTCGGAGCGGATGGGGATGTTCTGGAGGTTGGGCTCGCTGGAGGAGATGCGCCCGGTGATGGCGCCCGCCTGGTTATAACTGGTGTGCACCCGCCCCGTGCGGGGGTTCACCATCTCCGGCAGGGCATCCAGATAGGTGGATTTGAGTTTGGCCAGTTCCCGGTATTTCAGCACCAGGTCCACAACGGGATGCGCCCCCCTAAAGCCCTCCAGCACCGATGCCTCGGTGGAGTAGGCGCCGGTGGGGGTGCGTTTGCCCCGCCCGATACGCAGTTCCTCAAAGAGCACCTGCCCCAGTTGCCGGGAGGAGTTGATGTTGAAGGCGTGCCCCACCACACCGTAAATCTCCTCCTCCAGGCGTTGCATCTCCTCCGCCAGACGGCGGGACATCTCTCGCAGGAAGGGCACATCCAGGGCGATGCCGTTCACCTGCATGCGCACCAGGACGGGGACGAGGGGCATCTCCACCTGGGTGAAGAGGTTCCAGAAGCCCTCCTGGCGCAGGCGAGGCTCCAGGGCCTGGTAGAGGCGGTAGGTGGCGTCGGCATCGGCGCAGGCGTAGGGGCCGGCCTCTGCCACGGGCACCTTGTCCATGGTGCCCTGCTTGGGGCCGGTGCCCAGCAGTGCGCTGATGCGGGTCATCTCCGCCCCCAGCACCTGCATGCACAGGTCCTTCAACCCTAGGGCCTTATATCCCAACAGGTGCGCCGAGAGAAGGGTGTCAAAGGCCAGGCCTTTCACCCATATCCCGTGGCTGGCCAGGGCGGTCATATCAAAGTTGGCGTTGTGGGCCACCTTGGGGCGGCGGGGGTCTTCCAGTAGAGGGCGCAGACGGGCAAGGGCCATCTCCACCGGGAGGTTAGGACCGGTGCTATGTCCCAGGGGGAGGTAGAAGGCCCGCCCTGGCCCCGTGGCGAAAGAAAGACCCACCAAACGGGCGCGCATGGGGTCCTTGCCATCGGTCTCCACATCAAAAGTGAAGGCGGGGGCACTGGCCAGCGCCTGCACCAGGGCGTCCAGGGCTTGGGGGGAGTCCACAATGGTGTAGTCACCGGCCAAGGCCGTTTCGGGGGGTGGGGTAGCAGGGACGGTGGGGGTGGCCTCGGCCGGCTGGGGGACCCGGGGCATCAGGCTCACGAACTCCAGTTCCCGGAAGCATTCCAGCACCGCACGGCGGTCATAGCGCCAGAAGCGACACGCCTCCAGGTCCAGGCGGACAGGCAGGTCGGTGCGCAGGGTGGTGAGTTCTAGACTCTGGAGGACCTGCTCCCGGTGCTGGGCCAGCACGGCCTGCAGGCGGGGGGGCACCTCCGCCAGGTGCTCGTAGATGCCTGGGATGCTCCCAAACTGCAGGAGCAGGCCGATGGCGGTCTTCTCTCCGATGCCCGGGACGCCGGGCACATTGTCCGAGGGGTCGCCGATAAGGGCCTTCAGGTGGGGGAGTTGGGCAGGAGTAAGGCCTCCATAGCGCTCCCGCACTTTGCCCTCGTCGAAGAGGGTGCGCTCTTGCAGACGGTAGTGGAGGGCGACACGCACCCCCGGCTGCACCGCCTGCAGGGTATCGGTGTCGCCGGTGAGGATGAGCACCTCCACCCCCTGGGCACGGGCCTGGGTGGAGAGGGTGGCCAGCACGTCGTCCGCCTCGTAGCCGGGGGCTTCGTAAATAGGGATGCGGAAGGCCTCCACGATGCGCCGAACCAGGGGGAACTGCTGGGACAGTTCGGGCGGGGCTTTGGGGCGGTGGGCCTTGTAAAGGGCGAAACGGTTGTGGCGGAAGGTGGGCTCGGGCAGGTCAAAGGCGATGGCGCAATGGGTAGGAGCGAAGTCCTGGATGGCCTTGAGGAAGGTAGAGGCGAAGCCATATGCCCCGCGCACTTCCTGGCCGGTGGTGGAGAGGGTGAGGGGCTTCTGGATGGCGTGCCACGCCCGATGCACCAGGGCGTGGCCGTCCATGAGCATCAGGAGGGGGGTCTCCCGCAAGGGGAGAGGGAGGTGGGCAGAGGGGGCTCGCCCTTTCGCACGGGGCACGGGTGCACCTCTCAGGGCCTTCGTAGGCATTATACCCCGGGGGCCGAAGCCACGCCCTACAAGACGCCATGCCGGGCGCTTTTGGCTGTAGGGGGCGGGATGCTAGGAAGCCCCCTCCTGGGAGGGAAGGATGCCCAGCCGTCGCTCCACTGTGGCGATGACCTCACGGGTAGAGTCTATGACATCGGGGGAGACGGAGACGGAGGTAATGCCCCACTGCACCAGGCGCTCGGTGAGGTCGGGATAGAAGGAGGGGGCCTGCCCACAGATGGAAGAGGTAACGCCATGCCGGGAGGCGATGGTGATAGTGCGCTCCAAACACCAGAGCACCGCCGGGTCCCGTTCGTCAAACACATCCCGCAGGTGGGCGTTGTCCCGGTCGGCCCCGAGCACCAGTTGGGTCAGGTCGTTGGAGCCGATGGAGACGCCGTCGATCCCCACCTTGAGGAACTCCTCTAGGAGGATGACATTGGAGGGCACCTCCACCATCATCCAGAGGGTCAGGCCGTCCTCACGGCGCAGGCCCGCCTGCTCCAGGAGGGCTTTCACCTGGGCCAGTTCCTGGGGGGTGCGGACGAAGGGCACCATCACAAACAGGTTGTCCCACTGCTCCCGCACCCGGCGGATGGCCTGCGCCTCCAGGGCGAAGACCTGGGGGTCATCCAGGTAGCGCCGTGCCCCTCGCCACCCCAGCATGGGGTTCTCCTCTTCGGGCTCGTAGGCTTTGCCCCCCTGTAGGTTACGATATTCGTTGGTCTTCAGGTCGGAGAGGCGATACACCACCGGCCGGGGGTAGAAGGCTTTGGCGAAGGTCTCTACACCTTTGGCCAGGTTATCCACCCACTCCTGCCCCCTGCCCCGCTCCATGAGCCAGCGGGGGTGCATGCCCATGTGGGCGATGATGAACTCCGCCCGCAGGAGGCCTACGCCGTCCACGGGGCGCTGGGCGATACGCTCGGCCAGAGAGGGGTCGGCCAAGTTCACATAGAGGCGGGTGCGGGTGCGCGCGGGAGGGCGTTTCTCCTCCACCCCACGGGTGCCGACGGCGATAACGCCCGCATACACCTTCCCCAGGCTACCGTGGACGGTAACCTCCAACCCGTCGTGGAGTTTGGCCAGCGCTCCTTCTGCCCCCACCACACAGGGTATCCCCATCTCCCGGCTGACGATGGCAGCGTGGCAGGTGCGCCCGCCTCGCTCCGTAACGATAGCGGAGGCCCGCTTCATGGCAGGCACATAGTCGGGGGTAGTCATCTCCGCCACCAGCACATCCCCCTCCCGCACCTTGGCCAACTCGGCCGGGGAGCGGACGATGCGCACAGGTCCGCTGGCGATGCCGGGGCTGGCGGGGTCGCCCTGCAAGAGCACCGGGGCGCGGAGGAACGGCTCCTCCTGGAGGCGGGCTTCCCCCAGGGTGGTGATGGGGCGTGCCTGGAGGATATAAAAGACCCCGTCCTCCAGCGCCCATTCAATATCCACCGGGTAGCGGTAATGGGATTCTACCCGTGCCCCCAGGGTGGCCAGGGCCAGCACCTGCTCCTCGGTGAGTTTGGGGCGGGCCTGCTCCTCAGGGGGGATGTCCACCCGCAGGTTGGCGTCCTCCAGATTGGGCGACGGGTGGGGGTTACGCACCAGTTTCCAGGGCTGTCGGCTGATGCGCATGCGCTCCTTGTCCAGGCGGAAGGTGCCCTTGGGCGTGCGGCGAACGGGGTAGAAATCGGGCACCAGGGCACCGCCCACTACTGCCTCTCCCAGCCCATATACCGCCTCAATGACCATCAGGTCCCTGTCCCGGGAGACGGGGTCCACGGTAAAGAGGACCCCCGATACCTGGGACTGCACCATGCGCTGGACGATAACCGCAATGCCCACCTTAAGGTGGTCAAAGTGGTGTTCGGCACGGTAGAAGATGGCCCGTGCGCCAAAGAGGGATGCCCAGCACGCCTGCACCGCCTGCAGGACATGGGAAAGCCCCTGCACATTGAGGAAGGTGCTCTGCTGCCTGGCGAAGGAGGCCTCCGGCAGGTCCTCCGCCGTGGCCGAGGAGCGCACCGCCACCAGCCCCTCCCCCAGCGCCCGGTACGCCGCGGCGATCTCCTCTGCCAGGCGTGTGGGGAAGGGGGCGTCCATAATGAGGCGCATGGCCTTCTGGCTGGCGGTCTCCAGGGCGGAAGTATTGGTGTGGTCCAGGTTGGACAGCACCTCGGCCAGGCCCTCCTGCAGGGACGACTCTTCCAGGAACTGCCGGTAGGCGTCGGCGGAAATAATAAAGCCTGGGGGGACGGGTATGCGGGCTTTCACCATCTCTCCCAGGCTTGCACCTTTCCCGCCTGCCAGGGGGATATCCCCCTGGCCTACCTCATTGAACTGGAGAACGATGCGCGCCATTGCACCCCCTGCAATAAGGCGAAGCTACCCCCCTTCTAGACGTGCCTTGTGGGAGATGCGTGTCCTCCTTGCCGTGGCCTTCTATCTACAGTGCCGGGGCACCCGTGAGGGGCCTCTGTTGGGGACATCCTCATTATAGCCCACGCCGTCCGCCAGGGCTAGCCCCTTGACCTACGCCATTTTCTATCGGTCTGCAAGGCAATGTCTAAGGGGGTGCCTCTACGGTTGTGCCCCGCCCCCTGGAGGGTTACACTCTACCAGAGGAGGGAGAGCATGGCCCGTGAACTGCGCCCCGAGGAACTGCGCCTAGTCTGCTCGCCCCACACCCTGGGCTTCACCTGCACCGACCAACTATCCCCCCTGCCCAGCATCATCGGCCAGGAGCGGGCGGTGGACGCCCTGGAGTTTGGTCTGGGCATCCGCCGGCCCGGCTTCCACGTGTTCGTGGCTGGCCCCCCGGGCACGGGGAGAACCACCGCCATCCGCACCTTTCTGGAGCAGAGGGCTCGCCGGGAGCCTGTTCCCCCCGACTGGTGCTATGTCTACAACTTTGAAGACCCCTTCCGCCCCCGGTGCCTCTCCCTCCCTCCGGGGCGGGGGCGCCAGTTCCGCCAGGACATGCGCCAACTGGTGGAGAAGGCCCGTCGTGAAATCCCCAAGGCCTTTGAGGCCGAGGAATACACCAACCGTCGGGAGCGCATTACCCAGGAGGTGAACCGCCAGCGGGAGGCCCTTTTCACCCGCCTCTCCCAGCAGGCGCTGGAGCAGGGCTTCTCCATTCAGGCGACGCCTGTGGGGTTTGTGATCCTGCCCCTGGTGAAAGGTCGCCCCCTCACGGAGGAGGAGTTCCTGCGCCTGGACCCCGTGGTGCGGGCGGAGTTGCAGGCCCGGCGGGAGGCGGTGGAGCAGGCCCTCAAGGCGGTGCTGAAGGAGGTGCGCACCCTGGAGCGCCAGGCGGAGGAGCGCATCCGCTCCCTGAACCAGGAAGTCGCCCTGTATGTGGTGGGGGGCATCATTGAGGACCTGCTAGAAGCCTATGCCGACTACCCCCAGGTGGTTGCCTATCTCCAGGCGGTGCGGGCGGATATGCTCCAAAACCTGGAGTTCTTCTTCGCCCCGGCTCAGCAGCCCCCTTCTCCCCAGGCTCCCGTCTCCCCTCAGGAACTGGCCCTCCGCCGATACGAGGTGAACCTCCTCGTTGACAACGGCGCTCTGCAGGGGGCGCCCGTGGTGGTGGAACTGAACCCCAGTTACCCCACCCTCTTCGGGCGCCTGGAGAAGGAGGCCCTCTTCGGCCTCTTGCAAACCGACTTCACCCTTATCAAGCCGGGGGCGCTTCATCGGGCCAACGGGGGCTACCTGGTCCTCGCCCTGGAAGAACTCCTGCGCAACCCCTTCAGTTATGAGAGCCTGAAGCGGGCCCTGCGCAACCGGGAGATCGTCATTGAGGACCTGGTAGAACGCCTGGGCTTTGTGGCCACCAAGACTATCCAGCCCGAGCCTATCCCTCTGGATGTGAAGGTCCTGTTGATGGGCAGTCCCTGGCATTACTACCTGCTGTATGCCCTGGACGAAGACTTTCGGGAGGTGTTCAAGGTGCGGGCGGACTTTGACTCCCGCATGGAGCGCACCCCCGAAACGGAACGGCTGTATTGCGCCTTCCTGTGCACCCTGGCCCAGAAGGAGGGCCTGCGCCACTTCACCGCCGAGGCGGCGGCCAAGGTGGTGGAACTGGGGTCTCGCCTGGCGGAAGACCAGCGCAAACTCTCCACCCGCTTTGGCGAACTGGCCAACATTCTGCGGGAGGCCGACTACTGGGCGGGTGTGGAGGGCGCCCCACGGGTGGAGGCGGTGCATGTTCAGAAGGCCATAGACAAGAGGATTTACCGTTCCAACCTCATTGAAGAGCGCATCCAGGAGATGATCGCCCGCAATGTCCTGTTGGTAGAGACGGAGGGGGCCAAGGTGGGGCAGGTGAACGGCCTCTCGGTGGTGCTGCTGGGGGACTACGCCTTTGGGCGTC
>BEHZ01000068.1 GCA_002923335.1 bacterium HR23
CGAGCCGCCTACACGCCCTTTACGCCCAGTAAATCCGGGTAACGCTCGCCCCCTACGTGTTACCGCGGCTGCTGGCACGTAGTTGGCCGGGGCTTTCTGGTGGGGTACGGTCCTTTCTCCTCCCCCACAACAGGAGTTTACGACCCGAAGGCCGTCATCCTCCACGCGGCGTTGCTGGGTCAGGGTTTCCCCCATTGCCCAAGATCCCCTGCTGCTGCCTCCCGTAGGAGTGGGGCCCGTGTCTCAGTGCCCCTCTGGCTGGCCGTCCTCTCAGACCAGCTACCCGTCATCGGCTTGGTGGGCCGTTACCCCACCAACTACCTGATAGGGCGCAGGCCCCTCCCCCAGCGGCTTGCGCCTTTCCTCCCCTCTCCTGTGAGAGGGGAGCGTATGGGGTATTAGCCCCGGTTTCCCGGGGGTATCCCCCTCTGGGGGGCAGGTTACCTACGTGTTCCTCAGCCGTTCGCCGCTGGGAGGGGTTGCCCCCTCCCCGCTCGACTTGCATGCATTAGGCACGCCGCCAGCGTTCACCCTGAGCCAGGATCAAACTCTCCAGAGAACCTTACCTTCCTCCCGTTCTCCGCCTGTTAAGGTGCCCCGGCTGGGTGGTGCCCCAGCCATCTCCAAGTATACCCCGCTCCCCCCGGCCTGTCAACACCCCTGGCCCCCTTTGCCAGAGGGAGAGAGGACAAGGGGCTGCGCCCCCTGCCCCCCTTTGTTAGACAGGCCTGCACCGGCCTCGTTTGTCGGTAAGGGGTCGCATCCCTTGCCCACGGTGCCGTGGGAGCATACCCACTTTATCCCACTTCCCTCATCCTGTCAAGAGGGTGGGGCTTATGGCCCGTGCCACGGGCGTGCCGAACGGCGGGCTACCACGGTGGGGACCCGTTGCGCCGACAACCTGGAAGGGGTGGATACAGGCCTCGCCCAGGGAGGCGTTCTCCAGGCTGGGGCAGGAGAGGGGTCGGAAGGCCCTGGACAGCCACCTATAGACGGAGTATGCTGGTGTGATAGACTAGAACAATACCTCTGCGGAGGGCTGGCATGGGGGATTACTACCTGGTGGTTATCGGGGGTGGGCCAGGGGGGTATGTCTCGGCTATTCGGGCGGGCCAACTGGGCCTGCGCACCGCTCTGGTGGAGCGGGAGCAGGTGGGGGGCATCTGCCTCAACTGGGGGTGCATCCCGACAAAGGCCCTCCTGCGCAACGCCGAGGTGGTTCACCTGGTGCGCCATGCCAGCGACTGGGGCATCGCCGTGGACAACCTCCGCCTGGACTTCGGTAAGGCCATTGACCGCAGCCGCCAGGTAGTCCAGCGCCTGGTCAAGGGGGTGGAGTTCCTTCTCCGGAAGAGCAAGGTGGAGACTATCAAAGACGAGGCGGTTCTGCGGGGGAATGGGCAGGTGGCCCTCAAAGGCTCGGGGCGTATCCTTAGCGCTTCCTCTATTATCGTCGCCACCGGCGCGCGCCCCCGCACCTTGCCCGTCCTTCCCCTGGACGGGCAAGTGGTTTTATCCAGCCGGGCGGCCCTGGAGCGGAGAGATGTGCCGGCCTCTTGCGTTATCGTGGGAGGGGGGGCGACGGGGTGTGAGTTCGCCTACCTTTACAACGCCTATGGCGTCCAGGTTACCATCGTGGAACTCCTCCCCCACCTGCTCCCCAGCGAAGACGAGCAGGTCTCGCAGGCCCTGGAGCGGGCCTTCCAGAAGCAGGGCATCCGCTTCCTGACCCAGGCGAAGGTGGTGGCGCTCCAGCGCAACGGCCCGGAGGCGACCCTTACCGTGGAGACACCCCGGGGCACCCAGACCCTCACAGCCCAGCGGGTGCTGGTGTGCGTGGGCATTCAGCCCAACTCCCAGGGCTTGGGTCTGGAGGAGGCAGGGGTGCGCACCGAGAAGGGGGGATGGATCGCCACCGATGAGCGTCAGCGCACCAGCGCCCCCCGGGTTTTCGCCATTGGGGATGTAACCGGGCGCATGCCCCTGGCGCATGTGGCCTCGGCCCAGGGGATTGTGGCGGTGGAGACCATCGCCGGCAAGGAGACCCGTCCCCTGGATTACACCCTGATGCCCCGGGCGGTCTACTGCAATCCCCAGGTGGCCTCCTGGGGCCTCACCGAAAAGCAGGCGCAGGAGGCGGGGCACAAGGTGAAAGTGGGGAAGTTCCCCTTCCTGGCCAGCGGAAAGGCCCTGGCCCTGGGGGAGACGGAGGGCTTCGTGAAGGTGGTGGCCGATGCCCAGTATGGGGAAATCCTGGGGGTGCATATGGTCGGCCCTGAGGTTACCGAACTGCTCCCCGAACTGGCCCTGGCCCGCCTGCTGGAGGGCACGGTGCGGGAGACGGGCTGGCTGGTGCACGCTCACCCCACCCTCGCTGAGGCCTTGAAGGAGGCTTCGCTGGCGGTGCTGGGCGAGGCGATTCACATATAGGGGGACGGCCATGGGGGTAGAGAGCGATGTAGGACGGCGTTGGGTAGAGGTGCGCTGGCACGGCCGGGGGGGGCAAGGGGTGGTAACCGCCAGCAACCTCCTGGCGGAGTCCGCCCTGCTAGACAACCTCTACTTCCAGTCCCTCCCCGAGTTTGGGGCTGAGCGCTCCGGCGCCCCTGTGGTCGCCTACACCCGTATCGCCGACACCCCAATCCCTTTTCGCTTCCCCGTCCAGGAACCCCATATCGTCGTCGTGCTGGACTATACCCTTTGGGGGCATCTGCCGGTGGTGCTAGGGTTGCGCCCCGGGGGTCTCCTGCTGGTGAACACCCCCGCATCGCCGCAGGTGGTCGTCCGCTCCCTGGGGTGGCCCCTGGCCACCGTCGCTACCCTGGACGCCACCGCCATCGCCCAGGCAACTTTGGGCAGGCCCATCCCCAATGTGCCTATCCTGGGGGGCCTCCTGCGCCTACGCCCTGTGGTCTCCCTGGAGGCAGTGCAGGCCACCTTACGGCAACGCTTGAGCGCCCGCCTGGGGCATCAGGCTATGCAGGCCAACCTCCAGGCCTTTGAGCGGGGCTATCAGCAAGTCCAATCCTGGGAAGGGAGGTAGGCATGCTCTCCTTGCGCCCCTGGTATGAAGAGCCCCCAGGGGGGCTTTTGCCCTACCCGGGCAACTCGGTGGAGGTGGACACCGGCGCCTGGCGCTCCCGGCGCCCGGTGATAGCCCTGGAGCGGTGTGTCCACTGCATGATTTGCTGGGCCTTCTGCCCAGACAGCGCCTTCATCGTGCAGGATGGCCGGCTGATAGGGGTAGACCTGGAGCACTGCAAGGGGTGCGGTATTTGCGCCCGGGAGTGCCCAAAGGCGTGCATCGCCATGGAGCCGGAGCCTGCCCTTACTCCGGCCTAGAAGGAGGCGGTATGGCTCTAGCGGTATCGTCGCGTGTGCCCCCGGTCCACGGCCTGGGGACTCCCGTGGCGCTAGACGGGGGCACCCTGGTGGCCCACGCTATGCGCCAGACACGCCCCGATGTGGTGGCTGCGTATCCCATCACCCCCCAAACGGTCATCACCGAGGCCTTCAGCCAGTTCGTTGCCAACGGCGAAGTGCACACCGAGTTCGTCCCCGTGGAGAGCGAGCACGCTGCGCTGAGCGTGTGCATCGGTGCAGCGGCCGCCGGTGCCCGTGCCCAGACCGCCACCTCTGGCCCCGGCCTGGCCCTGATGTGGGAACTGCTGGGGGTCGCCTCGGGCATGCGCCTACCCATCGTGATGCACCTGTGCACCCGTGCCCTGTCCGCACCCATCAATATCCTCTGCGACCACAGCGACGCCATGGCCATGCGGGACACGGGCTGGCTCCTGCTCTTCTCCGAGAACGGTCAGGAGGCCTACGACCAGGCGATTATCGCCGTGCGCTTGGGGGAGCATCCCCAGGTGCTCCTCCCTGTGGCCAATGTGCTTGATGGCTTCATCGTTACCCACTGCGTGGAGCGTGCTCTCCTTTTGCCCGATGAGGTGGTGAGCGAGTTCGTTGGGGAGTATCAGCCGGCCTATGCCTTGCTGGACCTTCAGCGCCCTGTTACCGTAGGGGGGCTGGACTTCCAGGATTTCCATATGGAGCATAAGCGGGGCCAGGTGGAGGCGATGGCACGGGCGAAGGGGGTGCTGGAGGGCCTGTTCCAGGAGTTCGCCGAGATAAGCGGGCGCATCTACCGTCTGGTGGAGCCGTATCGTCTGGCGGACGCCGAGGTGGGGGTGGTGGTGCTGGGCTCCACGGCCGGCACGGTGCGCTACGTGGTGGACCGCCTCCGTGCCCGGGGGGTGCGGGCGGGGATGCTGAGCATCCGCTCCTTCCGCCCCTTCCCCGCCCTGGAGGTGGCCGCGGCCCTGGCGGAGGTGAAGGCGGTGGGAGTGCTGGACCGCGCCCTGGCGCCCGGGGCCTCTGCCCCACCCCTCTTCAGCGACATCGCCTCCGCCCTGGCCGGGGTGGGCCTCTCCAAGAGGCTGCTCGGGTGGGTCTACGGCATCGGCGGGCGGGAGGTTCTGCCTCAGCACATAGAAGGGGTCTTTCACACCTTGGCCGACCCTTCGGTTCCGCCGGGCTTGGTCGGCTGGCTGGGCCTGCGGGAGGGGAGGTGAAGTATGCCCGTTACCCTTGCGCTGCGCGACCTGGCGTCCCAGACCGACTTGCTGGCGCCGGGGCACGGCCTCTGTGCCGGGTGTAGCGAGTCCGTTATTGTGCGCCTGGTGCTCCATGCCCTGGGTCGGCCGGCGGTGGTCTCCCTGGCGACGGGGTGCCTGGAGGTCTCCACCACCCGTTATCCGTGGACGGCGTGGCGTGTGCCCGTCATTCACAGCGCCTTTGAAAACTCCGCCGCCACCATCAGCGGGGTGGAGGCGGCGTGGAAGGCCCTGCGCCGACGGGGGAAAGCGGTGCCCGAGGATGTGGCCTTTGTGGTCTTCGCCGGGGACGGGGCGACCTACGACATCGGCCTCCAGTGGCTGAGCGGGGCTATGGAGCGGGGGCACCGCTTCCTGTATATCTGCCTGAACAACGAAGGGTATATGAATACGGGCATTCAGCGCAGTAGCGCCACCATCTCCTGGACATGGACCACCACCACGCCTGTGGGGAGGGTGCTCCCGGGCAAGCCCCAGTGGCGCAAAGACCTGACCGCCATCGCCGCCGCCCACGGCATCCCCTATGTAGCCCAAACAGCCCCTCATCACTGGAAGGACCTGATGCAGAAGGTGCAGAAGGCGGTGAGGGTGGATGGCCCTGCCTTCATTAATGTGCTGGCTCCCTGCAACCGGGGGTGGCGTTACCCGCCCGAGGAGACCATCCGCATCAGCAAACTGGCTGTGGATACCTGCATCTGGCCCCTGTATGAGGTGGAGCGGGGGCAGTGGCGTCTGACCTATCGCCCGTCCCATAAACTGCCTATCCAGGCGTGGCTGGAGGCCCAGGGGCGCTTCGCTCACCTCTTGCGGGAAGAGCACCGCCCCCTGGTGGAGGAGATTCAGCAGAGGGTGGACCAGGAGTGGGAGGCCCTGCTCCAGCGCTGTAGCCAAAGGTGACCGGGGGAGGCCCTCCTTTTCCCTTTGCGCCCCGGCAGGAAGGAGGAGGTATGCAACTGCAGGAGCGCCTAAGTAAGACCGAGTTGGTCTCCTTTTATCGGAAGATGCTCCTGATACGGCGCTTTGAGGAGCGATGCGCCGAGATGTATATGCTGGGCAAGATCCGTGGCTTCCTGCACCTGTATATCGGGGAAGAGGCCATCGCCGTGGGGTGCATGAGCGTTTTGCGCCCAGAGGACTATGTGGTTACCCACTACCGGGACCACGGCCACGCCTTGGCACGGGGCATGGACCCCAAGGTGGCCATGGCCGAACTCTTCGGGAAGGCGACGGGGTGTAGCCGTGGCAAGGGCGGGAGTATGCACCTTTTTGATGCCCGCCTCAACTTCATGGGGGGGTATGCCATTGTGGGGGGGCAACTGCCCGTTGCCGTGGGCCTGGCCCTGGCCTCTCAACTCCAGGGCCAGCCGAGGGTAACGGTGTGCTTCTTCGGCGACGGCGCGCTGAACCAGGGGGAGTTCCACGAAGCCCTCAATCTGGCCTCCCTCTGGAAACTCCCCATCGTCTTCTTCCTGGAGAACAATCTCTACGGCATGGGGTCCCATATTGACCGCACCTACGCCGGGGGGCGGGATGTCTTTAAGGCCGCCGACCACTACCGCATCCCCGCCTATCAGACCGACGGCATGGATGTGTTGGCAGTGCGGGAGGCGACCCTACGGGCGGTAGAGCACGCCCGCCAGGGCAAAGGCCCCTACTTCCTGGAGGCCCTTACCTACCGCTTCCGTGGCCACTCCATGGCCGACCCGGTGGAGTATCGGGACAAGGCTGAAGAGGAGGCGTGGAAGGCCCGAGACCCTCTCCCCGCTTTCCAGCGCTACCTGCTGGAGAACGCCAGCGCCACCCTGGAAGAACTCTCCCATATAGAGCAGGAGGTAGAGGAGGGGGTGGAGGAGGCCATCCGCTTCGCCGACGCCAGCCCCGAGCCCCCTCCTCAAGCCCTTTACGAGGATATCTACGCCTAGGGGAATGCCATGCCTGAGCTCACACTGCGGGAAGCCATTCGCCGGGGTCTCCAGGAGGCCCTGGACCAGGACCCCACTGTTTTCCTTATGGGGGAGGATGTGGGGGCCTACGGGGGAGCCTATGCGGTAACCAAGGGTTTCCTGCGCCAGTATGGCCCCGAGCGCATCCGGGACACCCCAATCTCGGAGTCGGCCATTGTGGGGGCGGGGATAGGCTCGGCCCTGGGGGGTATGCGCCCCATTGTGGAGATTATGACCATCAACTTCAGCCTGCTGGCCATGGACCAGATTGTGAACCACGCGGCAAAACTGCGCTATATGTCGGGCGGGCAGTTCGCAGTGCCCTTCCTTATCCGCACCGTCACGGGGGGTGGGGCCGGCCTCGCCGCCACCCACTCCCAGAGCCTTGAAGGATGGTATGCGTCGGTGCCGGGGCTGAAGGTGGTCTTCCCCAGCACCCCCTACGATGCCTTGGGCCTCCTCCGCGCCTGCCTGAAGGATAACAACACCATCATCTACTGCGAGCACGCCCTCCTCTACGGCGTCCGTGGCGAAGTGCCCGACGCCTACTATGAGGTGCCTATCGGCCGTGCAGAGGTGAAGCGCCCCGGGCGAGACCTGACCCTCATCTCCTACGGGCGGGGGGCGCATTTGTGTCTCCAGGCGGCAGGGGAACTGGCCAAACGGGGTGTAGAGGCGGAGGTAATTGACCTGCGCACCTTGCGTCCCCTGGACCTGGAGACGCCCCTGGCCTCCCTGCGCAAGACCCACCGCGCCCTTATCGTGGAGGAGGCGTGGCCCCGAGCGGGCATCGGCCCCTACCTGGCGATGCGCCTGCATCAGGACGCCTTTGACTACCTGGACGCCCCCATCGCCCATCTGGCGGGGGCCGATACCCCAGCCCCCTATGCCCGCAACCTGGAGCGCCTCGCCCTGCCCGATGTGCCCGCCATCCTGCGGGCGGTGGCAGACAACTTCGGCCTGTAGGGGGCTAGCCTTCTACCCCCACGAGGCGTGCCCACCCCACGGAGCGCCAGCGGGTATCCAGTCGCCACAGGCCCGCATCCCGGGCCATCCGGTAGGCCTCCTCCATCTCCCGAGGGGAGACGGGGCGGTTGATGGCGGAGAAGCGGGGGTCCTCCTGGGCCTTCCAGGCGGGATGGTATTGGCCCATCACATTCACATAGGTATCTGGGGAGAGGGAGGCCAGCCACTGCAGGATACAGCGGGTGTCCTCCAGCATGCCGGGCATCACCAGGTGGCGCACCAGCACGCCCCGCAGGGCCAGGCCGTCTTCGTCCACCTTCAACTCCCCCACCTGGCGGTGCATCTCGGTGATGGAGTGGCGGGCGACTTCCGGGTAATCGGGGGCCAGCAGATAGGTGCGGGCGTGCTCCCGGTCCCAGAACTTGAAATCGGGCATATAGATGTCTATCAGACCGTCCAGCACCTGCAGGCTCTCAGGGCTGTCGTAAGCGCTGGTGTTGTAAACGATGGGCAGGCGCACCCCCATCTGCACGGCGTAGGGGAGGGCCTCCACCACTTGGGGGACCACGTGCTCCGGGGTAACGAAGTTGATGTTATGGCACCCCAACTCCTGAAGGTAGAGCATCAGGCGGGCGATATCCCGAGGCGAGCGCTCCTCCCCCACCCGAAACTGGCTGATGTCCCAGTTCTGGCAGAAGACGCAGCGCAGGTTGCACCCGGAGAAGAAGATGGTGCCGGAGCCGTTCCAGCCCCGCAGAACATCCTCCTCGCCGCAGTGGGGGAAGGCGCTGGCCACCCACGCATACCGCCCTATTCGGCACACCCCCCTCTTGTCCCCCCGGCGGTCTATGCCTTTGCAGTAACGGGGACAGACACGGCACGAGGGCCCCAGCAGGGCCAGGGCCTCCTCCACCTTCTCCTTCAGCACCCCCTCTTCGTAGGCACGCACATAGGCGGGGACGAACCCCTTGCGGGGGAGGAGGAACCGCCCTTCCCCGTGCACCTCAGGGGGAATACGCCGGCGCACCACATCCACCTCCTGCCCTTACCTTATGGTGATGTCTGGCAGGCGTCAAGGGCTGTGCCCTTTCCCCCCAGGGGGATGGGCCTTACAATGGAAGCCACAGGGATAGACGCATCGTGGGACGGAACGGCCCGTTGGCTCAAGGCTCAGGATGGGCTGGTGGGGGAGGCCGTGGTCTCCGGCCCACCCATCCCGATGACCGGAGTCTGCTCATAAGGGGGGGAGCATGGCTGTAACAGTGGTGATGCCCCAGATGGGCTACGACATGCGGGAGGGGAAGGTAGCCCGCTGGCTCAAGCGGGAGGGGGAAACGGTGCGGCGGGGCGAACCCCTGGCGGAAATTGAGACCGATAAGGCCATCGTGGAGATGCCCTCAGGTGGCGAGGGCGTTGTGCGGAAGATTTTGGTGGCCGAAGGGACAACGGTGCCTGTAGGGACCGTCATCGCGATCATCGGCACGGCGGAGGAGCCTCTGCCGGAGG
>BEHZ01000069.1 GCA_002923335.1 bacterium HR23
AGTGAGTAAGGCCGTGGAAGCGCTTCTGGGCATGCCGGTCCGCGTGCAGGGGGCCAGCCGAACCGACGCCGGTGCACACGCCCTCTACCAGGTGGGAGCCTTCACCGCCCCCCGGCGTTATCCCCTGGAGGTGGTGCGCAACGCCCTCAATGCCCACCTTCCCCCCGATGTGCGCGTGGTGGACGCCTATGAGGTGCCTCTGTCTTTTGACCCTCGCCGGCACGCCACCCTGCGCCAGTATCGTTACCTGGTGTGGAACCGGCCCGAGGCGTCCCCCTTCTGGCGGCGCTTCTCCTTCCACTGCCCCGACACCCTGAACACGCAGGCTATGGAGGAGGTGGCTCCCCTGCTGGAGGGCACCAAGGATTTCGCCTCTTTCTCCGGCCCCGCCGGGCGCCGACGCACGGTGCGCACCGTCGCCTGCGTCCGAATCGCCCGCAAGGGGAATCTGCTGACCTTTACCCTGGAAGGCAATGCCTTCTTGCCCGGCCAGGTTCGGCGCATGGTGGGCACCCTCCTGGCGGTCGGCCGGGGGAAACTGGGCAAGGCGGAGGTCCAGGCCCTGCTGGACAACCCCCGGGCCGGAACGGCCGGCCCTGCCCTCCCCGCCTGCGGTCTTTTCCTCACCCGTATTCACTACCCCAACTTCCCCCCGTCACGGGAG
Organism: bacterium HR23; assembly: GCA_002923335.1. Classification (GTDB taxonomy): domain Bacteria; phylum Chloroflexota; class Dehalococcoidia; order Lucifugimonadales; family HRBIN23; genus HRBIN23. Next base: position 665 of record BEHZ01000069.1, read on the forward strand.
GTAGCATGACAAAGGTAAAGAGCCTCAAGACCTATGTGCCCACGCCCCAGAAGATTCACGCCCGCTGGCATCTCATCAACGCCGAGGGGCAAGTGCTGGGCCGGCTGGCTTCCCGTATCGCCCGCCTCCTGCAGGGGAAGCACAAGCCGATCTACACCCCTCACCTGCTCACCGGGGACTTTGTGGTAGTGGTGAACGCCGCCAAAGTGCAGGTAACGGGCAAGAAGATGCGCCAGAAGATTTACTACTTCCACAGCGGATACCCTGGAGGACTGCGGGCGTTTACCCTGGAGCAGATGCTCCAGCGGGACCCGGAGCGTGTTCTTCGCCTCGCCGTTCAGCGGATGCTCCCCAAAACCAGACTGGGGCGGAAGATGCTCTCCCGCCTGAAGGTCTACGCCGGCCCGGCGCATCCCCATCAGGCCCAGATAGCCGGTTTCCCCCCTGAAGGATGGCCGGAGGAGGTGAAGGTATCGCCATGACCACTACCCCCACAGCGCCCACCCAGGCCCCCCGCTACTTCTACGCCCTGGGCAAGCGCAAGACCGCCGTGGCCCAGGTGCGCCTCTATCCCGGTGGTAACACCTTCACCGTCAATGACAAGCCCTTTGAGGCGGTTTTCCCTCTCCAGACCTGGCAGGCCACGGTCCTGGAGCCCTTTCGGGTAACCGATACCCTGGGCAAGTTCGCCGTCGTGGCCAAGGTGCAGGGGGGCGGGATTTCCGCCTGGGCCGACGCCCTTAAGCACGGCGTCGCCCGTGCCTTGGTGGTGGCCGATCCCTCCCTCAAACCTGTCCTGCGCCAGCATGGCCTCCTCACCCGAGACCCTCGGGTGAAGGAGCGCAAGAAATACGGCCTCAAGCGAGCACGCCGGGCACCCCAATACAGCAAGCGTTAGCATCTGTTTCCTGCCGGCGCACCTGGCCGGGCACACTGCTGGCAAGGCGAACCGCGGCGCATTCCCGTATAATGGGAGTGCGCCCTTATTTTGAGCCAGGAGGGTCGCCACGGACAGCCAGACCCCTCACCCCAGCGTCCCCGATGGCCTGGTGCTTCTCCTCTCGTCGCAGGAAATAGCCCGGGGCGTCCAGCGCCTGGCCCAGGCGATACGCCAGGACTATGCGGGGTGCAACCCCCTGCTGGTGGGGGTGCTCAAGGGGGCTTTTATCTTCCTGGCGGACCTGGTGCGTGCCCTGGGGATGCCCGTGGAGATAGACTTCGTGCGGGTCGCCACCTATGGCTCCGCCACCCTTCCCTCTCGGCCGGCGCGTATCCTCTCGGGGGTGCGCATCTCCCCGAAGGGAAGGGATGTGCTGGTGGTGGAGGATATTGTGGACACGGGGTATACTACCCACGCTGTCCTGACCTATCTGCAACGCCTCTCCCCTCGCTCCTTGCGCACCTGTGTGCTCCTGGACAAGCCCTCCCGACGCAGAATCCCGGTGCCCATAGACTACCGGGGTTTCACCCTCCCTGATCGCTTCGCTGTGGGCTACGGTCTGGACAAGGGGGAGGCCTATCGCTGGCTCCCCGCCATCTACGCCCTGGAGGAGGGAGAGCATGGACCTGCGCCGTCTCATCGCCGTGGCGAGGGGTGATGCCCCCGCCGACCTGCTCCTGCGGAACGCCCGCATCGTCAACACCTTCACGGGCGAGATAGAAGAGGGCCATGTGGCCATCGCCGAAGGGCGCATCGCCGGCATCGGCGACTACCAGGACGCCCACCAGGTGGTGGACTTGCAGGGCAAGTGGCTCGCCCCCGGCCTGATTGACGGCCACTACCACCTGGAGAGCACTTACCTCTCGGTGGACCAGTATGCCCGTGCGGTAGTCCCCCGAGGCACCCTGGCCTGCGTTACCGACCTACACGAGGTCGCCAATGTGTGCGGTCTGCGGGGCATACGCTGGGTGATGGCGTGCGCCCGCCGTGTGCCCCTGGACATGTTCTTTATGGCTCCCTCCTGTGTCCCCGCCACCGACATGGAGACCTCGGGTGCCACTCTGGGTCCGGCGGAGGTGCGCCAGGTCCTCCGCTGGCGGGGGGTGCTGGGCCTGGGGGAGATGATGAACTTCCCCGGCGTCATCCAGGGCGACCCGAAGGTGCTGGCCAAAATCCGCGCCGCACGAGGACGGCTGCGGGACGGCCACGCCCCACGGGTAACGGGGAAAGCCCTCAATGCCTACCTGGCTCCCCTCATCGGCTCCGACCACGAGACCACCCTTCGGGACGAAGGGCAAGAGAAACTCCGCCGTGGTATGTATCTGATGATTCGGGAGGGCTCCTCTGAAAAGAACCTGGAGGAACTCCTGCCCCTGGTGAATGACCGCACCTACCACCGGTGCATGCTGGTAGTGGACGACCGCAACGCTAAGGACATCTACAGGGATGGCGATGTGGATGCGGTGGTGCGGAAGGCCATTGCCCTGGGGCTGGACCCTGTTCGGGCCATCACCATGGCCTCCCTGGTGCCTGCCACCTACTTCCGCCTGGAGGGGCTGGGGGGCATCGCCCCCGGCTACTGGGCCAACCTGCTGGTGCTGGAGGACCTGCACGCCTTCCGTATTGAGGCGGTCTACTACCGGGGCCGGCTGGTGGCCCGCCAGGGCCAGCCCCGCTTCTCTGCCCGGGTGCCCAAAGCCCCATGGATGGAGGACACGGTGCGCATCAAGCCCTTTACCCCCGCTGACCTGGCCCTGCGCTGGGGCGGGCAGGAGACGGTGCCGGTGATACACATTGTTCCGGGGCAGATCATTACCCGTTGGGTGCAGGAGCGCCCCTCGCGTCGGAACGGCACCGTCACGGCGGACCCCCAGCGGGACCTGCTGAAACTGGCGGTGGTGGAGCGCCACAAGGCCACCGGCAACATCGGGCTGGGGTTGGTGAAAGGATTCGGCCTGCAACGGGGAGCCCTGGCCACCTCGGTGGCCCATGACTCCCACAACATCGTGGCGGTGGGCGTGGAGGATGAGGATATTTTCACCGCCGTGAAGGAGATAGAACGGCTCCATGGGGGGTTGGTGGTGGCGTGCCAGGGACAAGTGTTAGGCTCCCTGGCCCTGCCCATTGCCGGCCTCCTCTCCCCCGAACCCTTGGAAGCGGTGGCCCAAAAGGTAGAGGAATTGGAGCGCCTGGCTCAAAGCCTGGGGTGCCGGGCCGCCTCCCCCTTTTCCGTCCTCTCCTTCCTGGCCCTGCCGGTGATACCGGAGTTGAAACTCACCGACAGGGGTCTGGTGGATGTTATGGCGGGGCGGTTTGTGGAGGTGTAAAGGGGGCGTTACCCTGCCTGGGCCTGCGCGCCGCTTTGGTTCAACTCCTTGCGGTAGCGGACGGCGTGGATTCCTTCGCCGTAGTAGTTAGGGAGGTCCAGGACGGGGACATACCCGCAGTGCTCGTAGAGGCAGCGGGCCTCCCGATTGGTGGCCCGCACCTCCAGGGCGATGGCGGTGAGACCCCGCTTGCGGGCGATGCGCTCCGCCTCCTGAACCAGAGCGGTCCCCAGGCCCCTTCCCCGTGCCTTAGGCGACACCACGATATCGTAGATGCGCCCTATCTTGGAGCGGTAGCGCCACAGGAGCACCACAAAGCCCAGTATGTCGCCGTTCTCCTCCGCCACGATGACGCGCCCCTGGGCGCGGGTGAGCAGGTAGCGGATCTGCCCCTCGGAGAAGGTCTCCTCTGGGGGAAAGCCCTCCCGTTCCAGGGCCACAAGGCGGGGTAAGTCTTCTACTCTGGCACAACGGAACATCTTTTTGCCCTCCTTCCGTTCACGCGTTGAGGCCCAGACTGCTGGCCACAGGTTTCAGGGCATCAACTACGAAAGTGATGTGTTCATCCAGATCCACCCCCAGTTCCTCCGCCCCTTTGAGGATGTCCTCCCGGCGCACATTGCGTGCGAAGGCCTTATCCTTCATCTTCCGGCGGACGGCCTGGGGAGTAACCTCCGAAAGGCTCTTGGTGGGGCGGACCAGCGCCACGGCGATAAGGAAACCACACAGTTCGTCCACGGCGAAGAGGGCCTTCTCCATCCGGCTCTCCCGGGGGATACCTGTGTGGTCGCCGTGGGTGAGGACCGCCCGCACGATATCCTCCGGCACCCCCCTCTGGCGCAAGATACCTGCCCCGTAGGCGGGATGCTGGTCGGGGGAGGGGCATATCTCCCAGTCAAAGTCGTGGAGGAGGCCGGCGATGCCCCACTTCTCTTCATCCTCGCCATACTTGCGGGCATAGGCCCGCATGGCCGCCTCCACCGACAGCAGGTGCTTGCGGAGGCTGTCGGTCTTGACGAACTCGTTGATGATAGCCAGGGCGTCATCTCGACGCATCCTCGTCCTCCTCCCATTCGGTGAGGGGTTGCTCGGGGCGTGGGGACTTGCCGGGGGCACACCGGCGGGCGAGGGTGATGAATCCGGTGTGGGCCACCATGCGATGGACCGGGCGGGCACTGGTGGGGCCAAAGTGCCAGGGACGCTGGAGCACCTCAAAGGTCTCCACCAGATCAAACTCAGGGTGGGCGTCCAGGGCCATCGCCAGGCGGTGCACCTGGAGCACCGTGGGGAGCCAACACAACAGGATGCCCCCCTGCACAAGGGCCCGGGCCACGTGAGGCAGGGCCTGCCACGGCTCCGGCACATCCAGGATAACCCTGTCCAGGTTGCGCTCCTGGATGCCCTGATACACATCCGCCTCCCGCACCACCAGATTGGTGGGCTCGGCGTAAAAGGCCTGGATGTTCTGGAGGGCACGGGGGATGTATTCCTGGCGCACCTCGTAGGCGTAGACAGTGCCCGTTGGCCCCACTGCCCGCAAAAGGGCCAGGGTAAGCGCCCCCGACCCCATCCCCGCCTCTAGCACCCGTGCGCCGGGGAAGATATCGCCATACATCAGGATGGCCCCCAGGTCTTTGGGATAGATGATCTGGGTAACGCGGGGGATGTCTTGAATGTAGTCGGCCAGGGTAGGGGGCAAGGCAAGGAAGCGGTGTCCACCGGCGGTTATACGAGAGCCGAGGGGCTGGCCGATGAGGGCGTCATGGGGCAGGGCACCCAGATGAGTATGAAAGGTATGGCCGGGGCGCAGGGCGAAAAGGTAACGACGGCCCTTCCTATCTACCAGGAGCACCCGGTCTCCTGGACGGAACACCGGCCTTTCGCTGACTCTACCCTCGGTTTCCAAAGCAATGGCTCCAGAAAGTAATAATAGCGAGTTGCGCAAACGCTGTCCAGACGGCGGGGGCCTGTCTCGCAGCCCACGCACCCCTGAAGGGCACCCCTTTGCTACCCCCCGTCCTCTCATCCCTGTTGGCCCGCTCGCCCCCTGGGAGGCAGGCGGCAGAAAAAAACCGGGGGGCATTCCCAGACCTCCGGCAAGGGGCTGTGCCCCTGCACCCGTGGGCTGATGAGCCCGGCCGATAGCCTTGCTCACCCCGGCCTGCACCGGTGGGCTACAGGGGCGGGCCTTTGGCCAGCAGAGCGCAGATAACGGCGCTGTGCGCGATGTCCTCCGCCTTGCAACCCCGGGAGAGGTCGTTCATGGGCTTGTTGAGGCCGAGTAGTATAGGGCCGATGGCCTCCGCCCCTGCCAGGCGCTCGGTAACCTTGTAGCAAATGTTGCCGGCGTCCAGGTTGGGGAAGACCATCACATTCGCCTTCCCGCCGATGGGGGAGGTGGGGGCCTTGCGCTTCGCCACATGCTCCACGAAAGCGGTGTCAAACTGCACCTCTCCGTCGGCCGTAAGGTCGGGGGCGAGGTCGTGGAGGATTTCTACCGCCCTGCGCACCTTGCTGACCGACTCGTGCTCGGCGCTCCCCTTGGTGCTGAAGGAGAGGAGCGCCACTTTCGGTTCCTGGCCGGTGAAGCGCCGATGGAAGCGTGCCGCCTGGAGGGCGATAAGGGCCAACTGGTGCGGCGTGGGGTCGGGAATAACGCCACAATCGGCGTAGGTGAGGGGGCGCCCGTCGGGGAGCACCATAAGGAAGGCGCCGATAACGATGCGTGCCTGGCGGGAAACCCCCAGCACCCGTAGGGCCACACGGATAACCCTGGGGCTTTCCACCGTTGCTCCTGCCACACACCCATCCGCCTCCCCCAGACGCACCAGGAGGGCGCCCAGCCAAAGTGGGTCGTGGGCAAGGTTTTCCGCCTCCTGCAGGGAGAGCCCCCAGGAGGCACCCAGGTCCCGGAGGGCCTGGGCGTAGGCGTTCGTAGGATGATTGCGGGGGTGGAGGATAGGCACATCGCCCCCCAGGGGGATGCCCTCCCGTTGCGCTATCTCACGGATGCGCTGGGGGTCGCCGATGAGGGTGGGGCGAACGATGCGTTCCTGGGAGAGGCGGGCCACCGCCCAAAGGGTGCGTTCGTCCTCTCCCTCGGGGAAGACAATGGTGGCGTGGACTTGCCTGGCCTGCGCCCACAGGGATTGGAGGATAGGGGCGTTCATCGGACCTTCTCGTGGCGGCTAGGCCGGGCGGGCAGTGGTGGCGGGCGCCGGCGGGGCAGACTGACGGCTCCACGCCAGGCCTGTGATAACAATGAAGGTGCGGGTGGATTCCACACCGGGGATACTGTGGATCTGCTCCATCACCAGGGTGTCCAGTTCCTGCTGGTTGGAGACAGAGGCCTTGGCGATAATGTCTTGCTCGCCGTAGACGGTGCTGGCCTCCACAATCCCCGGGAAGTCCTTCAGGCGTTCCAGCACCCGTTCCACATCCTTGCCAGGCACCCGCATGAGAATGTATGCCTGCATCTCTCCTCCCCCTGGGAGCGGGCGGTGCCAGTGGGCGACGATACGCCATACAGTAGGCGCTCCGCTAATGCCTGCCTGGGTTAGAAGAGGGCCTACAACATAATGGATGTCCCCCTCCTCCGGCGTGTCGGTTTTCACGATAAAGTCCAGCGTTGAGCCGTAGACGACGGCTGCCTCCTGGACTTCGGGGCAGGACTGCAGGAGGTGCAGGGTCTGCCGCCAGCGGGGCGGCGGCACCTGGAAGGTGAGGTAGGCGACGGTCCGTGGTCGCCGCGCGACGATGTCATACGCCGACTGGACCGCATAGCCCCGCTGGTAGTAGCGCCACACCTCCCGTATAATGCGCAGGTCGGCTTCACTGTAGTCCCGTCGGGAGATGCGGTGTTTGCGCACCTTGACGGGATGGATATAGCCCTGGGCCTCCAGGTAGTAGACGAAGCGCTTTTGCAGGCCGGGAACCTGAGCAATGACCTCTTTGAGTTCCACTGCCCTACCCGGAAGTTCGCAGGTGGACTTCCACAGCCAGGGTATCGGCCATACCGCCCCCTTGTCAAGGGAGCGGGTTTGGCGGCCTATGGCCACCCCCGGGAGGTGCCTGCCTTCTCCAGGAAAACACCCCTTCGGAGGTTTTGCCTCCTGCATCTCTCCTGGACAATGCCTTGAGAGGGGTGGAGGCACCCTTTTTAGCGTCTTTTACCCAGCAGAGCGGGGAGGCTCTGCTCATAGGGAGGGCGGGCTACGCCCGCTTCGGTAATAACCGCGGTTACCAGGTCTGAGGGGGTAATGTCAAAAGCGGGGTTCCAGGCGGACACCCCCGGCGGGGCAAGGGGGTGGATCTGCCCCTCCGGCGCCCATCCCCAGCCCATATGGGTTACCTCCTGCGGGGAGCGCTCCTCAATGGGGATGGCCTTCCCCGAGGGGGTAGACAGGTCTATGGTGCTGGTGGGGGCGCAGACATAGAAGGGGATGCCGTGGCGATGGGCCAGCACCGCCAGGGTGTAGGTGCCTATCTTGTTCGCCACATCCCCATTGCGGGCGATGCGGTCGGCTCCCACCACTATTGCGCCCACCTTGCCCTGGTGCACAAGGGCCCCCACGGCGGAATCCACAATGAGGGTAACGGGGATACCCTCCTGCAGAAGTGCCCAGGAGGTGAGGCGGGCGCCTTGCAGAAGGGGGCGGGTCTCGGTTGCGTAGACGCCTCGCACTTTCCCCATGGCCCACCCAGTGCGGATCACCCCCAGGGCGGTGCCCCATCCCCCGGTGGCCAGCGCCCCCGTGTTGCAATGGGTCAGCACCCAGCAACCATCAGGAAGCAGGTCCGCCCCTAAACGGCCTATCCGACGGTTGGCCTCTTCGTCCTCCTGGTGGATTCGGTGGGCTTCCACCAGGGCCGTCCGTTGCATCTCCGGGACGGTGGCCTGCTCCCTCACGGCCAGAAGCACCCGCTCTACCGCCCAGCGCAGGTTGACAGCGGTGGGGCGGGCCTGGGCGAGGCGCATCGCTTCCTCCTGGAGGGCGTCCAGAAAGGCCGGACGAGGGAGGGATGCAGGCAAGGAACGCGTTGCCAGGGCCACTCCATAGGCTCCCGCGATGCCGAAGATCGGA
>BEHZ01000070.1 GCA_002923335.1 bacterium HR23
AGGGACACTGGTCGGGGAGGTCCGCCAGATTAGGGGGAGTGCCCCGCAGGGGCCGAAGGGCGTGGTCGGGGCGGTCCAGCCGGGGTAGGGCCTGGAAAAGGCCCCAGGTATAAGGGTGCACGGGACGCTTGAAAAGGGGCACAACAGGCCCCTGCTCCACAATGGAGCCGGCATACATGACCGCGACCCACTGGGCTACCCGGGCCACCACCCCCATATCGTGGGTGATGAGGAGGATGGCCGTCCCCTGCTCCTTCTGCAAAGAGCGCAGGCGTTGCAAGATGTCCGCCTGAAGGGTTACATCCAGGTTGGATGTGGGCTCGTCGGCGATGAGCACCTTCGGCTCCAGGGCCAAAGCCATGGCCAGCATCACCCGTTGGGCCATGCCCCCACTGAGTTGGAAAGGGTATTGGGAGGCGACCCTTTCCGGGTCGGGCAGGCCCATCTGGTGCATGAGGGCGTAGGCGCGCCGTTGCGCCTCCCGCCGGGACATGCGGGTATGGGCCTGGAGGACTTCCTCCACCTGCACACCTACGGGGAGCACCGGGTTCAGGGCGGAATGGGGGTTCTGAAAGATAATGGCGATCTCTTTCCCCCGCAGATAGCGCATCTCCTCCTCGGAGACCTCCAAGAGGTTGCGCCCGTTGAAGACTACGGCCCCCTGCACAATCCGCCCCGGGTAGGGAACCAGGCGCAGGATGGAGAGGGCGGTAACGCTCTTGCCCGCCCCGCTCTCTCCTACAAGACCAAGCGTCTGGCCCGGGGCCAGGGAGAAGGAGACGCCATTGACTGCCTTGACCACCCCTTCACGGGTGAAGAAGTGGGTATGCAGGTTGCGCACTTCCAGAATGGGCGCCATCAGAAAGTCCTTTGGGAGGCAGGCTCGCGGAAGACCGCCCGCCCTAGCCACACGGGCCTGAAGGTCCCGTCCCGCAGGTGCTGGATGAGTTCTCGCAGGGTGCGGATACGGGTGGGGAACTCGGTGGCGAAGGTGCCGATGTCCTCCAGACGATGGGCGTCGCTGGCCCCGGTGCCGGGGAGGCGGAAACGGCGGGCCACTTCTTGCGAGAAGGCGTTTTCCACCAGGGAACCCCGGCCGTTGAGCACCTCTGCCCCGTGGCAGTAGCGGAAGACACTGCTCTCGCAGGCCCGGCGCACCATATTCTCGTAGGTCAAGGGGTCTCGGCTCTCTTCCTCAAAGAACTTGCGCCGATAGGGGTGGGCAACAACCAAGGCCCCCTTGCACTCCCGCACCAGGTCCTGGACAAAGGAAGCCTTGTGCATGCCGAAGATATACCTGTCCAGCCCAAAGACCAGCAGGTGCCCCTCCTCGGTGGTAACCTCGCACCCGTGGAAGATGGGGAAGTCCCATCGTTCTGCCAGGCGCTCAATCTCTCCAGGCTCCCAGAACTGGTCATGCTCGGTGAGACAAATGCCGTCCAGGCCCACGGCCTTGGCCTGTGCCACCAGGGCATCTACCGTCAAGAAACTATCGTCCGACTTGGGGTAAGTGTGGGTGTGCAGGTCTATAATCACCCTGGAAAACCCCCTACGGCTTAGTTTGACAGGGGTATGCCCTGGCGTCAAGCGGTTGGGATATGCTATCCTTCCCTCTGGGAACACCTGTTCGGGTATGAAGGGATGTTTGTCCTGGGCACTGCCGGGCACGTTGACCACGGCAAGTCCACCCTGGTGAAGGCTCTTACCGGCATAGACCCCGACCGCCTCAAAGAGGAGAAGGAGCGGGAGATGACCATAGACCTGGGTTTTGCCTGGCTCCGGCTCCCTTCGGGGCGAGAGGTAAGCATTGTGGATGTGCCGGGCCACGAGCGCTTTATCCGCAACATGTTGGCCGGCGTGGGTGGGATAGACCTGGTCATGCTGGTGGTGGCAGCGGATGAGGGGGTTATGCCTCAGACGCGGGAGCACCTGGCCATCCTGGACCTCCTGCAGGTGAAGAGCGGACTGGTGGTTCTCACCAAGTCCGACCTGGTGGACCAAGAGTGGCTGGAGATGGTGCGGGAGGACGTCCTCCATACCCTGCAGGGCACGGTGCTGGAGGGCGCTCCCATCGTTGTCGTCTCGGCGGTAACGGGGGAAGGGCTGGATACCCTCAAAGCAACCCTGGACTACCTCCTAGACGCTATCCCCCCGCGCCCCGACCTGGGGCGTCCCCGCCTGCCCATTGACCGCTCCTTCGCCATGCCTGGCTTCGGCACGGTGGTAACGGGCACCCTGCTGGACGGCTCCCTTACGGTGGGGATGGAGGTGGAACTGGTCCTCCTGGGGCGGCGAGCACGCATTCGCGGCCTCCATCGCCACCGGCAGAAGGTGGAGGTTATCCCTCCGGGGAGCCGTGCAGCAGTGAACCTGACGGGCGTGGAGCACCAAGAGGTGCATCGGGGGGAGGTGCTCACCATCCCGGGCTGGCTTACCCCCACCAACCTGGTGGATGTGCACCTGCGCTGTGCCCGTTGGGCGCCCCAGCCTCTGCGCCACAACATGGGCGTTACCTTCCACGCCGGCACCGCAGAGGTGCTGGGGCGCCTGCGCCTGCTGGACGCCGATGCGCTGGAACCCGGCCAGAGCGGGTGGGCCCAGGTTCACCTGTCGTCGCCTCTGGCCCTGGTGCGTGGCGAGCCTTTCATCCTCCGTGCCTCCCAGCACACCCTGGGCGGGGGCACCGTTGTAGACGCCCACCCCCAGCGCCACCGCCGACACCACACCTCTACCCTGGAGCGCCTGGCTCTGCTCCTGCGCGGCTCGTCGGAGGAGGTGCTACGCACTATCCTGGCACGGCCGTTCCCCCAGGACCTCCACAGCCTCGGACGGGAAACGGGCTGGTCGTTGGACAAGGTCGCCAGCGCTCTGGAACGCCTCAAAGAGCAGGGCCAGGTGGTGGCTTTCCCTTCGCCCACGGGCCAAGGGGAATGGGTTATGGGGCGTGCAGAGTGGGAGAACCTGCGCCTCAGGGTAAGGGCGACTCTGCAGGCCTTCCACAGCCAGTATCCTCTACGGAGGGGGATGCCACGGGAGGACCTGCGTGCCCGTTTGGGCCTGGAGGCGGTGCCCTTCGGTGCAGTGTTGTCGGCCCTGGTGCAAGAAGGGGAGGTGGCCGAGACAGGAGCCCTGGTGCGCCTGGCCAACCACACCCCGCGTCTATCTCCTCAGCAGGAGGCCAGCGTTTCTGCCTTCCTGCGGGCCCTAGAGGAGAGCCCTTATGCCCCACCTGCGCCGACCCTGGATAGCGAGGTGTTGGCCTTCCTGGCCGAGGAAGGAAAGGTGGTGAAGGTGGCAGAGGGGATCGTCTTTTCCGCTCGTGCATACCAGGAGATGGTGGAGCGTATTCTCGCCCACCTGCGCCAGCACGGGCGCATTACTGTCGCCCAGATGCGGGACATGTTTGGCACCTCCCGGAAATATGCCCTCGCCCTGGCGGAATACCTGGACCAGAAGCACATCACCCGAAGGGTGGGGGATGAACGGGTGCTGGCGGGTGGAGTATGAGTCTGGACTTAGCGGAAACCCTGCGTCAGGTGGAGGGGGTGGCGGAGCGTCTGCGCCTAGAGGTGGCCCGCTACTTGGCCCGCCTTGATAGGCTGGTGGCGCACGCCCGCACGCTCCCTCTGGAGGCCCTACAGACGGCGGTGCGTGAGGTTCCCCCTCGCCTCCCCTTTCTGCCCGCCCAGCCCCTAGAGCCACTCCCCTCGGCTTACAGCGCCCCACCCCTCCCCAGGCCCTGGCGTATCCTGGCCGCTGACGGCTCCCATATAGATGTGAACCGACACCTCCCCCTGCAGTGTTATCTCATCAACATCGGCCGGGTTGCCATCACATACGGCGGGCGGGAGCCTGCCCTCCTGGACTCCACCCCTCAACTCTTCTCTGCCCCCCAAGACCTGGCTCTCTACGATGAGGCTACGGGGAAGACCATCCGGGTGGAGGGGCCTCTGGTGCATTTGCACCGATCGGCGCTGGAGATGGAGGCCCTGGCGTCTCTTGCAGAAGGGCGCGCTCCTTGCCCCACCGTTGCCCTGGCCGATGGCTCCCTGGTGCTGTGGGCTCCCGAAGGGGGGCAGTGGCCGGAGGTGGTGCGCCAGCGGTTCATCCGCACCCGTTTCCTGGCAGGGCTAGAAGCCCTCCGCCAGCAGGCCCAGCGTTACCCTCTGGCCGTAGCCGGCTACATCAGCCTGCCTAACAGTGCCGAGGTAGTGAACGCCCTGCGTCTCGCCCTCTGCTCCTCTCTACCCGGCCGGTGTCCCTCTCTGACCCGCCGAGAGGCGGAGCCTTCCTGCCCCTGCGCCGTCGCCCAGGGCTTTACCGACCGAGACCTGTTCCGTCGCCTTCTTCGGCCCGGGGAGCGGTCGGGCCTCTTCCGCTCTCTTTCGGTGCTTGTCAGGGAAGAGTATGGCGAAGAGCAAGCCATCCACTTCTTCTATGTGCACGCTGGGGAGGAGGTGGTGCGTTTGGAGGTCCCGGGGTGGTGTGCACGGGAACCGACGCTGGTGGGCCTAGTGCACGCCGGTGTGCTGGAGCAGGTGCGCATGGGGCAAGGCTATCCTCTGGCCCTGCAGGAGGCCCACGAGCAGGCGGTGGTCTCCGCCCAGGACCGGGATGCCTTCCGTTTGATCGTGGAGGAGGCCCTGGCCCGTTGGGGGCTTCCCGTATATACTTCAGAGAAGCAACGGTCCAAACGCTTGCGGAGCCTGTAGGGGGAAACGGTGCCCAGCCCTGGGGAGCGGATCGGTGAAGTGGTGCGGACGGCGACCGCCTCTTTTACCGCCCAATGCTATCACCTGCACCAGGCTCCGCCCCTGGGGGCGCTGGTGTGGGCGGGGCGTCCCCCCATCTATGGCGTGGTGGTGCAGGTCAGCACAGAGCCTTTGGAACCGGGGCGCATCGTCCTGGCACGGGGGGCAACCGCCGACGACGAAGATGCCCTCTTCCAGGAGAACCCTCATCTGGAGCGCCTGCTGGCCACCCGCTTTGATTGCCTGGTCGTGGGCTACCGGGAGGGGGAGGCTCTCCGCCGCGGCCTTCCGCCCCTTCCACCCCGCATCCACGCCTTCGTTTACTGTGCCGGCCCCGAGGTGGTCGGCCCCTTTATGGAGGACCTGGCCTTCCTGCGCCTGCTTCTTGCCCCCGGCACCCCGGAGGCCGATGAAGCCCTGGCGTCCCTTTTGCGCTGGGCCAGCCTCTGGGCCCCCGAAGGCCGAGACGCCTTTCTCCAGAGGGCGTCCTCCGCTTTGGCCCGGGAGTTGGCACGGGACGCCCCCCGCCTCTACGCCATCCTGCGGAGGCTTGGTGCATGAACCGCAAGACGCTCCCTCCTGGAGAGCCAGGACGCTATCTGGGGCAGGTCATCGGCGGGTCCCTGACGGCGGGGCTGGCTGTCAAACTGGACCCCTCCGTCTCCCCTGAGGAGGTGAAGGCGGGGGTTTTGGTTACGGTGGTGGGCGAAAGCAACCGGTATGTGGGGGTAGTAACCAACATTGAACTGCACACCGCCGACCCCTCTCTCCCGCTCCTAGTAAGCCGAGATGTGCCCCTGCTGGCACAGGCGGCCCGAGGCAATGTGGCCTACGCCATTTTGACCGTGCGCCCCAGCATCGCCTTGCCCCTGGTGGCCGGCCCCGGCACAGGGGCGCAACCCGCCCGAAGCATCCCCGGCCACTTCGCCCCCGTGCACCTGGCCACCTCGGCCGATATCTCCGCCGTCTTTGGCGAGGAGGACGAGAGGCACTTCTGGGTGGGCAGTCCCCTGGACCTGGACTGCAAGGTCTGCCTGGACCTGCCCCTCTTCGTCATGCGGAGCAATGGTGTATTCGGCAAGACGGGGTCGGGCAAGTCATTCCTAACCCGTATCCTGCTGGCGGGGATACTCCAGAGCGGAACGGCGGGGGTGTTGGTCTTTGACATGCACAACGACTACGGCTGGCTGGCCAAGAGTGAAGAGGGGCCGGCTGTGAAAGGCCTCAAGCAGTTGTTCCCCTCCAAGGTAGCCCTATTCACCCTGGACGAGGCGTGGACACGCCGCCGGGGCGTTGCTCCCGACCATGTGGTGCGTATTCCCTGGGAGCAAGTGGAGCCAGAGGATATCGCCCTGCTCCAGGAGACCCTGAATCTCACCCATGTGCAGGTGGAGACGGTCTACTTACTTAGAGAGCACCTGGGGAAAAGGTGGCTGGACGAGTTCTGTTCCTTGCGCTCCAACGCCGAGGCGTGGAAAGCCCTGCGAGAGCAGGTGGCAGCCGGAGCGGGGACTCTGGACGCCCTCTACCGCCACCTGCAGACCATCCGGCGCTACTCCTTCCTTACCGAGGGCGACGGCTCTTCGCCCTCTTCGGTGCAGGCCATTCTGGACACCCTGGCACGGGGTATGACAGTGGTGCTGGAGTTCGGGAGGTATCGGGATGATCCGACGGCCTATGTGCTGGTCGCCAACTTCCTCACCCGACGCATCCACGAACGTTATGTCAAACAGACCGAGGAAGCCTTTACGGACAGGGCGCAAGCGCCCATCCCCTTGGTCGTCGTGATAGAGGAGGCCCATAAGTTTCTCTCCCCCGCTGTGGCACGCCTCACCACCTTCGGACGGATTGCCCGGGAGATGCGCAAGTTCAATGTAACGCTCCTCATCGTTGACCAGCGCCCCAGCCAGATTGACCCGGAGGTGCGCAGTCAACTGGGCACCCGCCTGGTGTGCAAGCTGGACGACGAGCAGGATATGGACGCCCTGGTGGAGCGCATGCAGGGAGGACGGGAACTGAAGGCGGTCCTGGCGTCTATGGAAGAGAAGCAACAGGCCCTTATCTTTGGGCATGCGGTGCCGGTGCCGGTTTTGGTGCGGGTGCGTCCCTATGGCCCCGACTTTTACAGCGCCATCGCCCGCACCGCCACCCCTTCCCTGCAGGGGGAAGACCTCTTCGGCTAGTCGCTGCTGGGCCCCGAGGCGGGTGTTACCACGTGCAGAGCCTCCCCGCTCCCTACCCACACCGCCCTGTCGGCGAAGACCTCTTTCTTCCAGATGGGCACGTCCTCTTTGATCCGGTCCACGATATAGGCTATGGCGGAGAAGGCTTCCCTCCGATGGGGAGAACCCACTGCCACCACCAGGGAAATTTCCCCGATGTTCAACCGCCCCAGGCGATGGGCGACGGCCACCTGGGATACCCCGAAGCGCTGGCGGGCCTCTTCTATGACCTGGGCCAGTTTACGCTGGGCCATGGGGATATATCCCTCGTATTCCAGGTAGAGCACCCGACGCCCATCGGTCTCGTTGCGGGTGGTGCCCAGGAAGGTTACCACCGCTCCGTGGCGGGGGTCGCGCACCTGACGGGTAACCGCCTCGGGGTCCAGGGGGTCGAAGGTAATAAGTATCACAGCGCCCCTCCAGACACAGGTGGGATGAGGGCGACCTCATCCCCCTCGCGGAGCGGGTGCGTGGGTTCGGCGAACTCCAGGTTGACGGCCACACGGGTGTTGTCCACCAGGGGAAGCATGCGGGGGAACCGTTGGCTGAGGAGGGCCAGGGCGTCGGCGACTTGTGCCCCTTCGCGGACCTCCAGGGTAAGGGTGTCGGCGCCGAGACGCTCCCGGTAAAGGGCGAAAAGGCGCACCGTGATCCGCACACATCCCCTCCTGCCGGTATTATAGCATCCCTAGCGGGCGCGCTACCCGCCCGCCAAGCCTTGGCGGCGGGCCAGGGCCTTCTCCAAGTTGGTGAAGAACTGGTTGATGCTGGCCTTGGCCACGCTCTCCAGCACCCGCTGACCCACTCCGGCGATCTTCCCCCCCACCTCCACCTGGGCAGTGTAGGAGAGGTTGGTGCCGGCGTTGGCAGGGGTCAGCGCCACATAGCCATCAATGCGGGCGAATCCCGCCGAGCCGGAGGCGTCCACCTTCAAGCGGTAGGAGACGTTCTGGACCCTCTCCAGCACCGTAACGGTTCCCTTGAAAGTCGCCTTCACCGGCCCTATCCCCATCTCCATGACGGCGATGTAGCGGGACTCCCCTTCAGGCGTGAGGGACTTGCACCCGGGCGTGCAGGTGGCCAACACCGCCGTGTCGTTCAGAGCGCTCCACACCACCTCAACCGGGCTGGACAGGTGCTTCGTCCCCTGAATGCGCACTTCGCCCCCTACAGAGCCTCGGCCTTTACGAGTATATGCAACATGGTTGGGAAAGGGGACCACTGACTACACGCAAAGTGGTTAGCGGGAATCCGTGGCGGGGGAGGGGGCCTGCACCGCTTCCAGGATGGAGCGGTGCACCGCCTCTACCTCGCCCTCTCCGTTCACCTCAACCAGTTTCCCTTGCCGGCGGTAGTAGGCAACGAGGGGGGCGGTCTGCTCCTGGTAGACGCGGAGACGCTGACGCACCGCTTCAGGGCGGTCGTCTTCCCGCTGGTAGAGTTCCCCACCGTCCACATCGCACCGGCCGGGCACCTTCGGGGGGCTGCTGACGGTGTGGTAAGGGCGCTGGCAGGTCCGGCAAATCCAGCGACCACCCAGCCGGCGCACCAATTCCCCCTCCGACACCTGCACCAACACCACCCGCTCCACGCCGTTCGGCCCCAGCGCCTCATCCAGGGCCCGTGCCTGCTCCAGGGTGCGGGGGAAGCCGTCCAGCACACACCCCCTCTGCAGGCAATCGGGCTTCCGCAGGCGCTCCAGGAGCATCTGGATGACCAGGTTATCGGGCACGAGGAGGCCCTTTTCCATATAGGAGCGGGCCTGTAGGCCCAGGGGTGTGCCCTGGCGCTGATGCTCCCGCAGAAGGTCGCCGGTGGCGATATGCACGAGGTCCAAGCGCTGAGCCAGGAGGACCGCTTGCGTCCCTTTCCCGGCTCCTGGGGGCCCTAAAAGCACGAGCACCCGCATGGCACCTCCGGCCTTAGCGGATAAAGCCTTCGTAGTGGCGCATGAGCAGTTGGGCCTCCAACTG
>BEHZ01000071.1 GCA_002923335.1 bacterium HR23
AGGAGGTGCTGAACGCCACCACGCCGGTGCTGGTGGACTTCTGGGCCGAGTGGTGCGGGCCGTGCAAGATGATCGCCCCCTTTGTGGAGCAGTTGGCCGAGGAATACGACGGGCGGGTGAAGGTGGCCAAGATGGATGTGGACGCCAACCCCGAGACCCCCGTGCGCTACGGCATCCGTGCCATCCCCACTCTTATCATCTTCAAGAACGGCCAGCCGGTGGACCAGATCGTCGGTGCAGTGCCCAAGGCCACCCTGCGCCGGCGCTTGGAGGCGGCTCTGGCTTCCTCGTAAACCTGGCTCCCCCAAAGAGGGGCCGACGGGAGTGGATGGGGCCCGGTGGCCCTCGCGGTCTTCAAAACCGCAGGCCCGCCGTCGGCGGGCAGTGGGTTCGACTCCCTCCCGCTCCCGTTCCCTTCTAGCCCATAAGGGGTGGGGGTTTCCTCCACCCCTGCAGGGGCGGGTCAACGACCCGCCCCTGTGTGTAAAGGTGCACCCCCTCCTTGGGGGCAAGGAAAGGAAGCCTATGGACATACCCCACCGCTTGCCGGCAGGGAAACTGCCCCCCGCTCTGCTCCAGCGCCTGCTGGAGATGGCCCGAAGCGCCGACCCCCGGCTGGTGGTGGGACCGGGCTTAGGAGCGGACGCGGCGGTGCTGGACATGGGACAGCACCTGCTGGTGGCCAAGAGCGACCCCGTTACCTTCGCCACCGACCTGCTGGGGTGGTATCTGGTGCAGGTGAACGCCAACGACATCGCCTGCATGGGCGCCCGCCCCCGCTGGCTTTTATGCACCCTCCTGCTCCCCGAAGGGTGCCCCCCCTCCCTGGCGGAGGAGGTCTTCCGGCAGGTGGTGGAGGCCTGCCAGCCCTTAGGGGTGAGCGTTATCGGGGGCCACACAGAGATAACCTATGGCCTCCCCCGCCCCATTGCGGTAGGGGCCATGCTGGGGGAGGTGGAGCGTGGGCGTCTGGTGCGCCCAGGGGGCACCCAGCCGGGGGATGTGCTCCTCCTCACCAAAGGCATCGCCCTGGAAGGGACGGCCCTTTTGGCCCGGGAGGCGCCTGACGCCCTGCGGGAGCGGGGCGTGCCCACAGAGGTGATCGCCCGTGCCCAGCGTCTTCTGCTGGAGCCGGGGATTAGCGTGGTGCGGGAGGCCCTCTCCGCAGCGGCGACGGGCCAGGTGCACGCCCTCCACGACCCCACCGAGGGGGGCCTGGCCACCGCCCTCCGGGAAATGGCCATCCCTGCAGGAGTGGGCCTTGAGGTGGACGGCGATGCCATCCCTATCCTGCCGGAGTGCAGGGCAGTGTGCTCCGCCCTGGGCCTGGACCCCCTGGGACTGCTGGCATCGGGGGCGCTGGTGATGGCGGTGCCCCCCGAGGCGCAGGCGAGCGTTCGGCGGGCGGTAGAGGAGGAGGGTATCCCCTGCGTCCCTATTGGAAAGGTGCTGGCACGAGGGGAGGGACTTTTCCTCCTCCATAGGGGAAGACGGGAGAGCTTGCCCGTCTTCCCTCGGGACGAAGTGGCCCGCTGGTTCAGCGGTCGCCGGGGTGGATAGGGGATGCGTTCCCCCTCGTCCCGGCGGAACCCGGCCCTTCCGACACGGTGGGAGGCGTCCACCTATGGGGGGTTGGTGGCGGGCGTGCTGGCGGTCTCCAGCGCAGCGGTGCTCATCCGCCTGGCGGAGGCCCCCGCTCTGGCGGTAGGGGTGTGGCGGACGGGTGTGGCGGGGCTTCTTTTTCTGCCCCTGGCGTGGGCACTGCATCGCCTCGCCCTTTTGCGGATAGGGTGGCGGAGGGGCATCCTCCTGGTGGCGTCGGGCGTGGGGTTAGCCCTCCACTTCGCCTTCTGGATCCTCTCTCTGGACTACACCACGGTGGCCAGTTCGGTGGTGATAGTAACCGCCAACCCCCTCCTGGTGGCGCTGGCGTCGTGGGCCTTTTTGGGGGAGAAGCCGGGGCGTCGGACGCTGGTGGGGATAGGGGTTGCCCTGGTGGGGGGCCTGGTGCTGGCCTGGGGAGACCTGCGGTTGGGGCGTCGGGAACTGATGGGGGATGGGCTAGCCCTGTTGGGGGCGCTGGCGGTGGCGGTATATTACATCGTGGGGCGTGGAGTGCGACCGCATCTGCCCCTGCTGGCGTATGTGGGGCCGGTGTATGGCGTGGCGGCCCTTCTGCTGGGGCTGGCCAGCCTGGGGCTGGGAGTGCCCTTGTGGGGATGGAGCGGGCGGAGCCTAGCCTTTCTCCTCCTGGTGGCCCTGCTCCCGCAGGTGGTGGGCCACACCCTGCTGAACTGGACGCTAGGGCGCTTGCCGGCAGTGGTGGTGTCCTCGGCGGTCATGGCAGAGCCGGTAGTGGCCGCGGCGCTGGCGTGGGTAATGCTGGGGGAGAAGCCGACGCCGCCGACGGTGGTGGGGGGAGGGCTGATCGTAGGCGGGGTATGGTGGGCGGTGCGGAGAGGGTAAGGATCTCCGTCAAGGGGAAACGGGCGGGCTCCAGCAAAGGTGCCCCTTTGGCCAGCCCCCTCCCCGGCGTGCCCCTGGACATCCGGCCCTCCCCCCGATACAATGGCACAGGTTGGCACCTCTACGGGCCACCCCGGCAGAGAGGTGGGCATGGGCGACGGCCAGACCTGGGCAGAGATACTCTCCATCGGCACCGAACTGCTGATGGGGGAGATTGTGGACACCAACGCGGCGTGGCTGGCGTCCCGCTTGCCACCCCTCGGTATCACCCTGCGCTGGGTAACCCAGGTGGGTGACGACCTGGGCGACCTTACCTACGCCCTCCGCCAGGCCCTGGGGCGCTCCCAGGTCATTATCACCACCGGGGGTCTTGGCCCCACCGCCGACGACCTCACCCGTGAGGCGGTGGCCCAAGTGCTGGGGGAGACGCTCACGGTGGACGACGCCCTCCTGGCCCACCTGCAGGCCTACTTCCAGCGCCGGGGCGTCCCCATGGCCCAGGCCAACATCAAGCAGGCCATGCGTATCCCCTCGGCTCTGCCCCTGCCTAACCCCCGGGGCACTGCTCCCGGTTGGTGGGTAGAGCAGGACGGGCATATTATCGTGTGCATGCCTGGCGTCCCCCACGAGATGGAACACATGTGGAACAACGAGGTCGCCCCCCGCCTCCAGCAAAAGGTGCGGGGAACGGTTATCCTTACCCGCACTATCAAGACCTTTGGCATGCCCGAAGGCTCGGTGGGCGAACTGGTCCAAGAGTTCTTCGGCAAGGAAAACCCCTACCTGGGCATCTACGCCAAGCCTGACGGCATCCACCTCCGCCTCATCGCCCGTGCCCCCTCCCGTGCCGAGGCCTTGAGCCTTCTCCAACCCGTGGAGGACGCCATCCGCCAGCGCCTCGCCCCGATTATCTGGGGCGTGGACGATGAGACCCCGGAGAAGCAGGTAGGGGCGCTCCTGAAGGAGAACCGCTGGAGCCTGGCGGTGATGGAGTCCTGCACCGGGGGGCTGTTGGCCAGCACCATCACCGATGTGGCCGGCAGTTCCACCTACTTCCGGGGCGGTGCGGTAACCTACACCGCCGAGGCCAAAATCGCCCACGGGGTAGACGGCCGCCTTATTGAAACCTACGGCGTTGTCAGCCCGCAGGTGGCGGAGGATATGGCCCGTGCGGTGCGGGAGGGCTTCCAGGCAGATTTCGGCATCGGCATTACAGGGGTGGCCGGCCCTGACCCCCTGGAAGGGAAGCCCCCGGGCACCGTATTCATCGGCATCGCCTGGGAGGGGGGAACCCGCTCGGTGGCGGGGCGCTACCCCCCGGACCGCAACCTGGTGAAGCGCCGTGCGGTGATGCACGCCCTGCTGGAACTCCATCGCACCCTTGCCCAGCGGGTCCGAGGCTAGCCGAGAGGCTAGCCGTGTCTCCCCTTTTCCCCCAGCCCCTTTTCCCCTTACCCTAATCCTGACGAGGAGGCTCCCATGAAAGTCGCCATTATCAATGTTACGGGCTACGCCGGAGTGGAACTGGCCCGCATCCTGGCCCGCCACCCCCATGTGCGCATCGTCTCGGTAACGGGGCGGAGCGAGGCGGGCAAGCCCCTGGGGGAAGTCTTCCCCCATCTGGCCGGCCTGGGCCTCACCATTGAAAAGGAGGTCTCCGCCAGCGTGGACCTGGTCTTCTCCGCCCTGCCCCAGAAGGCCAGCGCCGAGGCCTGCCTCCCCTTCCTGAAGGCGGGGGTCAAGGTGATAGACATCAGCGCCGACTTCCGCCTCAAGGCGCAGGAGTATGAGCAGTGGTATGGCGTCCGCCACCCCTGCCCCGAATACCTGGAGGAGGCGGTCTACGGCCTCACGGAACTGCATAGGCAGGAGATCGCCTCGGCCCGTCTGGTAGCCAACCCAGGGTGCTACCCCACGGGAGCGGTGCTGGCCCTGGCCCCCGCCATCAAACACCGCCTTATCACCGGCGACATCATCGTGGACGCCAAGTCGGGGGTATCGGGGGCGGGGCGCTCCCTCTCCCTCTTCACCCACTTCTCCGAGGTGAACGAGAATGTGATGGCCTATTCGGTGGACGGCCACCGCCACCTGCCCGAAATCACCCACGAGTTGGAGAGGGTCGCCCCCGAGGGCTTCACGCCCCGTGTTACCTTCTTGACCCACCTCATCCCCATGACCCGTGGCATCTTGTGCTCCTGCTACGCCCCCTTGCGCCCCGGCGCCCTCCCCAGCGGAGAGAAAGGCGTCCGTGAACTCCGAGACCTCTACCGGGAGTTTTACCGGGGGGAACCTTTCGTGAAGGTGGTGGACACCTCTCCTATGACCAAGCACACCCTGGGCAACAACGACTGCCTGGTCTTCCCCACCATAGACCACCGCACCCAGCGTCTGATGGTCATCAGCGCGCTGGACAACCTGGTGAAGGGAGCAGCGGGGCAGGGAGTGCAAAATATGAACCTCATGTTCGGCCTACCCGAGACGGAGGGGCTGGAGCAGTTGGCTTTATATCCCTAGCGTGGGATAATGGAGGTGCAGGCCCCCATCGTCTAGCGGACCAGGACACCGGCCTTTCAAGCCGGAAATCAGGGGTTCGAATCCCCTTGGGGGCACACGCCCGGTCAGCGGGGCCTTTGGTTCGCTTCCCCTGCCCACGGCGGTGGGTGCCCTATGCTACCCTTAGGGGAGACCTTCCCCTGGGGGCAGTGTGGGACGCCTAGACGCTCTCGCCACACGACGCTTTGACCTGCTGGTAGTGGGCGGAGGCATTGTGGGCACCGCCATTGCCCGGGATGCGGTCCTGCGCCACCTCTCCGTTGCCCTGGTAGAACAGGAGGACCTGGCCTGGGGAACCACCTCCCGCTCCTCTCGCCTCATCCACGGGGGCTTGCGCTACCTGGCCCATGGGGACTTCCGCCTAGTGCGCCAGGACCTGCACGAGCGGGAGGTGCTCCTGCGCACCGCCCCCCATCTCGTCCATCCCCTCCCTTTCCTGGTGCCCCTCTATCGTCCACGCTCCCGCTGGTGGTTGGGGATGGGCCTCACGGTGTATGACATGCTGGCCTTTGACCGCTCTCTGCCGGGGAAGCGGTGGCTCTCCCGCCAGGAGGCGCTCCAGATAGAGCCTGCCCTGCGCCCCCAAGGGCTGGAGGGGGCCTTCCTCTACTACGACGCCCAGGCCCCCTATATGGAGCGCCTCTGCCTGGAGAACGCCATCGCCTGCGCCCAGGGGGGCGGCGTGGTGCTCACCCGTTGCCGTGCCATCGCCTTGCGGGTGCACAGAGGCCAGGTGCTGGGCGTGGAGGTGGAGGACCGCCTCACCGGCGAGCGGGGCCAGGTAGAGGCCCGGGTGGTGGTGAACGCCCTCGGCCCCTGGGCCGAGGGGTGGCTGGGGGAGGCCCTCCCCCGCCCCCGCCGTCCCCTCCTGCGCCTCAGCAAGGGGGTGCACCTGCTCCTGCCCTCTCTGACCCGCCACGCTTTGGTGCTCTTCTCCCCCCAGGACGGGCGCCTCTTTTTCGTCCTCCCTCTGGAGGGCTGTTCCCTGGTGGGCACCACCGATACCCCCTTCGCCGGCGACCCCGCCTCCGCCACGGCCGAGCCGGGGGATGTAGCCTACCTGCGGGAGGGGGCGTCTCTGGCGGTGCCGGGGATACAGGATGCCCCCCTTTACACCACTTATGCGGGGGTGCGGGCTCTGGCCTTCACCCCTACCCGTCGGGAGAGCGATGTGGGGCGACGGCACCGCCTGCTGGACCACCGCCGGGAAGGGGCAAAGGGCCTGTTGACCGTCCTCGGGGGGAAAGCGACCGCTGCCCGTGCCATTGCACGGGAGGTGGTGGATACGGCGTGTGGCCTGCTGGGGTGGGAAGCGGAGTCCCGCACCGCCCGCACCCTCTTCCCCGGCGCCCCCCGTGGAGAGTGGAAAGCGTGGCTCCCCTTCCAGGAGGCCTTCCTGCACCAGCAGGCCAACCTGCCCCCCACCAACGCTCGCCACCTGGCCCGCCTGTATGGGGAACGCTCCGCCGAGATAGCCCTCCTGGTCGCCCGTGAACCCTCCCTGGCCGAACCCCTCTGCCCCCACCACCCCGACATCCTTGCCCAGGTGCGCTACGCCGTCCAGCAGGAGTGGGCCTTGACCCCCGGCGACTTCCTCCTGCGCCGGACCCTTATCGGCCTCTCCCCGTGTCGGGGCCTGGACGCCCTGGACAAGGTGGTGTCCGAGATGGGCCGGGCGCTGGGGTGGAGCCCCGCAGAGGCCCAGTGCCAGCGGGAGGGCTACCTGCAAGAGATCGCCCTATGGAACACCCCCAGGGTGTAAGATAAGGACACCGCCATAATCCTTCGGGATTCGGGATAAGGAGGTGCACCATGCACTTCGGCCTTGCAGTGCCCCACTTCCGCCAGGTGGCCTCGGTAGAGGCCATCCGGCGGGTCGCACACGAGGCGGAGGCCATGGGCTACGACAGCGTCTGGGTAACGGACCACATCCTTCTGCCCCGCCAGTATCACGAGCGGTTTGGGGTGGATATGCTGGAGATGGTGCCCGTCCTGGGCTACCTCTGTGCCATTACCCGGCGCATCCGCATCGGCACCAGCGTGATCATCCTGGCCCACCGCAACCCCATCTTTATGGCCCGTGCCCTGGCCACGGTGGACGTCCTCTCCGGCGGACGGCTCATCGTGGGCGCAGCCGCCGGTTGGTGCAAAGAGGAGTTTGAGTTCCTGGGGGTTCCCTTTGAGCAGCGGGGGGAGATCAGCGACGAGGCACTGCGCATCTACAAGGTGCTATGGACGGAAGATGACCCCCATTTTGAGGGGAAGTTCTGGCGCTTCAACAACACCCGGCTGGAGCCGAAGCCCATCCAGAAGCCCCATCCGCCCATCTGGGTCGGGGGCAACAGCCGGCGGGCCTTGCGTCGTGCGGTGGAGTTGGGCGACGGCTGGCACCCTACCCGCCCTACCCCCCAGGATATCCAGAACGCCCGCCCCCTCCTCCAGCGCCTGGCGGAGCAAAGGGGACGGCGCCTGGACACCTTCCCCATCTTTGTGCGCCAAGCCCTGCGGTTCACCGACGCCCCCAGCGAACGCCATCCCCTTATCGGCACCGTGGACTCCATCCGCAAAGGAATAGACGCCTTCCAGCAGGCCGGGGCCACCGGCTTCATGCTGGACACCTTCTACGGCGTCCCCGAACTGGCCGACCAGACCCTGGACGGCGTGCTGAAGACGATGGAGCGCTTCGCCCGAGAGGTGATGCCCTACTACCGATGAGGAGGGGAAGTGTCCCGCTGGCTTCTGGTAGGCATAGGGGCGGGGATAGGGGTATTGGTGGTCGTCGCCCTGGTGGTAACCTTTACCCTGCGGAGGCCCCTCCTTTACCCCCCCGATACGCCCCAGGGCGTTACCCAACGCTACCTCCAGGCCCTGGCCCGCGAGCAGTGGGCCGAGGCCTATGGCTACCTCTCCTCCGACCTGCAGGCCCGCTGCCCCCTGGACGCCTGGGAACGCCAGGTGGCCTATGCCCGCTCCTTCCTGGAGCAGTCGGCGGTTTTCCTGCAGGGCGTTACCTACCGGGATGACGGGAGCGCAGTGGTGCGGGTCACCTTCGCACAGCCGGCCTCCCCCAGACCCTTCGCCTTCGTCCCCCAGGAATGGGGAAGTGAACAGGAGTTCCGCCTCAAGTATCAAGACGGAGGCCAATGGCGTTTCACCGCCTTCCCGTGGCCCCTCTGGCCCGATTTCCAGTGCCCGGCGGTGTCCCTATGAGCAACACGCAACGCCTCTACTTTTATGGTGTCGCCCTCATCGCCCTGCTGGTGGGGACAGCGGGCGCAACCTCTCTCCTGGGGGCCCTTCTGCGCCTGGGCGTGGGCAACCCGCTCCTGGAGCCGGGGGCCGGCTTCCGGAGCGAGGTGAGCCGTGCCCTGGCCATGCTGGTGGTGGGGTGGCCGGTGTGGGCACTCCACTGGCTGATGGCCCAGAGACACCGACGCCGTGCCCCGCAGGAGGCGGGAGCGGTGTTGCGCAAACTCTACATTTACCTCGTGCTGGGCATAGCGGCGGCAGGGGTGTTCGTGGCCGCGGTTGCCCTCCTGCAGGCAGGCTTGGGGGCGTCGGAGCGAGCCTTGCCGTCTCTGGCGCCCCTGGTGGTGTGGGGGGCGGTGTGGGCGTATCACTGGGCAGTGGAGCGGGGAGAGGGCCAGCCCTCGGAAGGGGGGCGCACCCTTCGGCGCTGGTATGTTTACCTCACCAGCGCCTACAGCCTGGGGGCGCTGGGGGCAGGGGTTGGCTTCGCCCTGGCCGTCCTGCTCACCCGTGTTTACGACACCCTGGCCCTGATGCCTTACCTCACTCGTCCTGCTCCCCTCTG
>BEHZ01000072.1 GCA_002923335.1 bacterium HR23
CATCCTTCTACGCCGTTCCCTAGAGCCAGACAAACGGCAGAGGTATCGTATCCTCGCCCTGGCCCAGGATGGCTCGGCCCGCCTCGTGTATACCGCCCCAGGCGTAACCCTCCTGGCCTTCCCCCACCCCACCCTGGCCGATTGGTGGGTAGTGAGCAACGAGGGCTGGGATGGCCCCGCCCCCGGCCGTGCCCCCGACCCCCGCTGGTCCTCTCTGTATCTGGTGGACGTGCAAGACCCCACCCGCTACCGCCTGCTGGATTTCCCCTTCGCCCGGTATGGGGTGGCGCCTAAGACCGCCACCGGGCGTTTACTGGGCTCTACCGGGGTGCTCCTGCAGGAACGGCGCTTCCTGCTGGTCTCCCTCTACGGCTTCACCGAGGAGGGGGGCGGTCTCTGGATGGTAGACCTTGCGCATCCCAACTTCCCCCAGGACCCCTCCGCCTTTACTTACCTCCGCCCCTGGGACCACGCCCTGACCCTCCTGCCCCTGGAGCGTCAGGATTCGCCCTCCGCCCTCTCCCTTCTCCTCACCGCCAAAGAGGTGCGGGACGACTTCGCCATGACCTCCTATGCCCTGCGCATCATCGGCACGGGGGCCGACGCACGGATAGAGCGCCAGGAACGCCTCCTGCGTATGGCCGGATGGAACCCCGTGCCCTTCGCCTACCAGCAAGTAGGAGAGCACCGCTACCGTGTCCTCATTGCGACCTACTACGACTACCACGCCTCCTTGCTCCCCCGAGCCAAAGGCGTTTACATCGTAACAGTGGACACCGGCACCCCCAGCCGGGGATAAGGGGGCCGAAAAGCCAAGGGCCAGAGGTGCATTGTTATCCCTCAGTAGGGTAGGATGAAGTGTTGCCTGGCGAGGGGAAAGGGGGCCTACATGAACTGGCTGGACATCGTTTTCCTCATTATCCTGGTGTTGGCGGCCTTCAACGGGTGGCGCACGGGCCTGGTGCGCTCCCTGCTCATGCTGGGGGGCGTCATCGGAGGGGCCTATCTGGCGGGGCGCTTCAGCCCCCAGGTGCGGGACGCCCTGACCTTCATCGGCGACCCCTCGGTGGCCACGGTGGTTGCCTTTGTGGTCATCTTTGGGGCGACCTTGCTGGCAGCATGGCTGGTGGGCCTCCTGGCGCGCAACCTGGTGCACGCCGTCCTGCTGGGCTGGCTGGATAGCCTGGGGGGCTTGGTGTTCGGTGCCTTTACCTCGGCCCTTTTCCTCACCGCGCTTATCGTCGCCCTGGGGAGCCACCCCATCGGCCCCGTGCCCCATATCCTGAAAGGCTCCGCCACTGCCCGGTGGCTGGCCGACAATATGCCCTTTGTGATGGGCATGATGCCTGAGGAATTTAGAGATGTGATGGGCACCTTCTCCAAGGTAGAGCACCCCACCGCCCAGGTGGTCGGGGTGCGCCTCTCGGACCTCTCTCCCAGCCAAGTGCGAGTAACCGCTACCCTGCGCCTGGACAACCCCAACACCTTCGGAGGTAATGTCCAAACGGTGAGATACAAGATATGGCACTACCAGGGGGCGATGCGGGTGCTCCTCGGGGAGGGGGAGAAGAAGGCCCTGCGCCTGAAGGCGTCGGGGCCCACAGAGGTGGCCCTGGACATCATTGTGAAGGAGGCCGGGAAAGCGGGGGCGGTCTTCGCCGAGGTGTCCCAGCGCAGAGCGGTTACCCTAGCGGTGGAGGGGCAGGTGGCCCTGCGCTTCCCGTCGGAGGACATCCAGACCCCCTTCCAGGCCAGCGGAGACTACCCCGTCCAGTAGGATGGCCTGCCCACACCACACTGTGCTAGCATAGAAAGGGAGAGGAGCAGTATGCCCCGCAAACGCACCCTTTCGGCTCGCACCCTCCATACCCTCCGTGTCCTTCTGGAGCGAGAGAGGGAAAGGATACGGGAGACCCAGGAAAGCCTCCGCCGGGACCTGCGCGCCTTGGCCGAAGCCCACGGGGAGGAGAACGGCTACGGCACCCACCTGGCCGATGTGTCTAGCGACACCCTCCAGCAGGAGGTGCTTCAGGCAGAAATCCAGCGCCTAGAGGAGGAGAGCGCCCGTGTCCAGGAGGCCCTGCAACGCCTCCAGGAAGGGACCTACGGCTCTTGTGTGGACTGTGGCCGGCCCATCCCGGTCAAGCGCTTACGGGCGTTGCCCACCGCCCTGAGGGATGCCACTTGCCAGCGTGCCTACGATGCCCGTGCCCAGGCCCCTCCCACGCCTAGCCCCCTGGGGCGCTTCCCCAGACCCCTGGTAACCCCTGAGCCTGAGCCGCGCCCTACCCCTCGGGAAGAGGAGTAGCCCCTTTACCTTTCCATATCCCTTTGGAGGGCCAGCATGGTCTCCCTCACCTCTATCCAGGAACTGGAGCGTCTGCGCCGGCCAGGGGCGTGGGTGCTCTCGGTCTATTTGACCGTTGACCCCACCCGGTCCACCTGGCCCGCCCCGCGCACAAAGGTCTATAACGCCGTCAAGGGCCTGGAGGCCACCGCACCCACCCCAGCCTACCGTAAAGCCCTCCTGCGGGAGTGGGAGCGCCTGGACGAATGGTTCGCCCAATGGACGCCCCAGGGGAAGGGCCTGGTGCTCTTCGCCTCGGAGCCCCTGGGCCTGTGGCGCACCTGGCACCTGCCCGTCCCGGTGCCCGACCAGGTGCGCTTCCAGGAGAGCGCCTACACCACCCCCCTCCTGGACCTGCTGGACGAGTATGAGCGCTACGCTGTGGTGCTGGTGGAGAAACAAAGGGGCCGTCTCTTCCTGGTGCACCTGGGGCAAATTGAAGAGGAGAACCTGGTCCTCACCCCTGTCCCCCAGAAGCATGCACAGGGGGGGTGGTCGGCCCCCCGCTTCCAGCGCCACCACGAGGAGGCGGTCAAAGAGCACGTTCGTGCGGTTGCCCAGGCCCTGGAGGAGATGGCACGGCAACGGCGCTTTGACCGCCTCATCCTGGGGGGGCCGGTGGAGGCCCGCACCGCCCTGGAGGAGGCCCTTCCCCCCACTCTGCGGGAGCGGGTGGTGGGCTACCTACCCCTGCACCCCAACGACGCCATGCTCCAACAAAAAGTGCTGGAGGCCTCCCTCAAGATAGAGGAGCAGGTGGAGCGCCAGCGAGAGGCGGACCTGGTGGAAGAACTCATCACCGCATCGGCCAAGAGGGATTCCGCCGTGCTCTCCCCCGAGCGGGCACTACAGGCCCTGCACCAGCGCAAGGTGCACCTCCTGGTGCTCGCCCATGCCTGGCATATCGGGGGCTATCGGTGCACCTCCTGTGGGCTTCTGGCCCCCCGCATGGAGGACCGCTGCCCCCTCTGCGGGGGCACGCCAGAGCCGGTGCCGGACCTGGTGGATGCCGCCGTGGAGCAGGCGATGGCCCAGGGCGTGGGCGTGGAATGGGTGAAGGGGGCAGCCCGTGAACGCCTGCTGACTCTGGGGGGTATAGGAGCCTTCCTTACCCTGGAGCCTCGCCACAGCCTCCGCGCCCGCCGACTGGCCCGCCGGGCAAGGGCGGGGCGCTAAGGGCGAGCCGAAGACGCCCCAGCCAGCCCCACAATCCGCACCATGCTCCTGCTCCCCCGATAGACACGGTTGATGTTCAGGAGCAGGGCCACCAACTCCTCCACATAGCGGGAGCACTCCAGACCGTTGGCGTCCACCGCCCGCACCCCGGGTATCTTCTCCGCCAGGGCCATCACCACCTTCTTGGCCTCGGCGTCGTCGGCGCACACCAGCACATCGCACTCAATAGGCGAGGGCGGGGTCAGCAGGTCGTGGGCGCTAATGGTATGGAAGGCGGACACCACCCGTGCCTCGGGCACCACCGCCTGGGCCTGCTGGGCCACGGAGCCTTCCGGCACCGGGAGGGCCTTAGCCCGCCCCCGGCTGAAGGCCAGGGGGGCCACCACATCCACCAGGATTTTGCCAGCCAGGGCGGGGCGGAGGGCGGTGAGGGTCTCCTTGTGCCCCTGGTAGGGAACCGCCACCACCACTATCTCCCCCTGCTGGGCCACCTCGCTGTTGAGGGCCCCCCGCACCTTGCCCCCCGGGCACAGGGCCAGCACCTCCTGGGCCGACTGCTGGGCACGGCCGGCGTCCCGTGAGCCGATGAGGACCTCCTCCCCTGCCCATGCCCAGCGCACCGCCAGCCCCTTCCCCTCCGGGCCGGTGCCACCCAGGATACCGATGCGCATAGGTGTCTCCTTTACATATGGGATGGGGTCTGGAGGGGGAAAGCGCCCCCCAGTGTAGCAGGCGGAAGGGGGAATTGTCCATTGCCCCCATGGGGAAATAGGGTGATGCGGGAGGGCAAGCCTGTTGACCCGGGGGACGCCTTGTGTTACCCTGAAGGCGGGACCAGGTCCCCTGGAGGCGACCGGGTGAGAGACGCCCCCCGTGAGGCGTGTGGTATCTTCGGGGTGTTCGCCCCAGGGGAGGATGTAGCCCGCATCGCCTTCTTCGGCCTCTTCGCCCTCCAGCACCGTGGCCAGGAGAGCGCCGGCATCGCCACCACCGACGGCGTCTCCCTCTTCCTCCACACCGATATGGGGCTGGTCTCCCAGGTCTTCCGTGAGGGGGATTTACACCGTCTGCGGGGGCATATGGCCATCGGCCATACCCGCTACTCCACCACCGGCTCCAGCCGGCCCCAGAACGCCCAGCCCATCCGTGTGGAGGGGGTGCACGGCCCCCTGGCCCTGGGGCACAACGGGAATGTCATCAACGCACGGGAGTGGCGCAAGCGCCTGGAGGCCGAGTGGGGGTGTCGTTTCACCACCGGCACCGATTCGGAGGTCATCGCCCACCTGTTGGCCAACGCCCCGGGGCGAGACTGGGGGGAGCGGGGCGCCTTCCTGATGCGGACGCTGGTGGGAGCCTATTCCCTGGTGGTGCTCACGCCCGATAGCCTCTTGGCCCTCCGGGACCCCCTGGGGGTGCGCCCCCTGTGTGTGGGGCGTTTCAACGGGGGGTGGGTCGTCGCCTCGGAGACCTGTGCCCTGGAACACATCGGCGCCACCTTCCTGCGGGAAGTGGAGCCGGGGGAAGTAGTGCAGGTCAACGCCCCTTATCCCCGCACCCTTTACAAGGCCCCCAGCCCCCGCCGGGCCCTCTGCGTCTTTGAGTTCATCTACTTCGCCCGCCCCGACAGCCGTATGGACGGCGTCCTGCTCTACAACGCCCGCCGACGCATGGGGCAGGAACTGGCCCGGGAGCACCCCGCCCAGGCCGACCTGGTTATCGGCATCCCCGATTCCTCCATCCCCGCCGCCCAGGGGTATGCCGAGGCGTCGGGCATCCCCTACGCCGAGGGGCTGGTGAAGAACCGCTATGTGTGGCGCACCTTTATCCAGCCGGACCAGCGCATCCGAGACCTGGGGGTCCGGCTGAAGTTCAACCCCCTGCGAGATGTGTTGGAAGGGAAGCGCCTGGTGGTGGTAGACGACTCCATCGTGCGGGGCACCACCACGCCCCATGTGGTAAGCCTCCTGCGCCGTGCCGGGGCCACAGAGGTCCATATGCGCATTACCGCACCCCCCATCTGCTGGCCCTGCCCCTTCGGCATTGACATGGCGACTCGGGGCGAACTTATCGCTGCCCACAAGAGCGTGGAGGAAATTCGCCAGGTCATCGGCGCCGATTCCCTGGGGTATTTGAGCCTGCGGGGGCTGTATCGTGCCCTGGAGATGGAACGGGGGCGGTTCTGCGACGCCTGCTTCTCCGGCGCTTACCCGGTGGAGGTGCAACTGGAGATGGACAAACTGGCTCTGGAACGGCTGTAAGGGGCCCTCCAGGGCGGACCACCGTGCCGAAACGCACTCCCTTTCGGCCATGGGCATTCGTGGGGGTGCTCCTCGCCCTGCTGCTGGGGACGCAGTGTGCTCCCCCGCCGGCCACAGCCCCCACGCCCTCGCCCCCTACCCCCTCCCCCCTGCCCAGCCCTTCCCCCACACCCGCCCCCAGCCTCACCCCGACCCTCATTGCCCCCCGGGCCATCATCAACGGCCGCACCCTCTACCTGGAGGTGGCGGACACCTGGGAGAAGCGGGTGCAGGGGCTGATGTTCCGGGAGAGCCTGCCCCGGGAGTGGGCCATGCTCTTCATCTTTGACGAGGAGCGACGCTG
The DNA here is from genome assembly GCA_002923335.1 of bacterium HR23. GTDB lineage: Bacteria > Chloroflexota > Dehalococcoidia > Lucifugimonadales > HRBIN23 > HRBIN23. Next base: position 6,125 of record BEHZ01000072.1, read on the forward strand.
GCCCTTCTGGATGAAGAACACCCTTATCCCCCTGGACATCCTGTGGCTCAACGGCCGACTGGAGATTGTGGACATCCAGACCATGCACCCGGAGCCGGGGAAGCCGGATGCTGAACTACGCACCTATTTCCCCCAGGCCCCCGCCCTCTACGCTATAGAGATGAACGCCGGCCTCGCCCAGGCCTATGGCTTTGCCCCGGGGATGCGGGTGGTCATAGAGGGCTATGTCCTCCCCTCGCCTACCCCCTCCCCCACGCCAACGCCGCTACCGACGCCCACGGCGACGCCTACCCCTGCGCCGACGCCCATACCCACGCCGACGCCCACACCTGCACCTTCGCCAACCCCCTCCCCAACGCCTTCGCCTACGCCTACCCCGCTGCCGACGCCCACACCCACCCCTGTGCCAACCCCAACCCCCACACCGACACCTTCGCCAACCCCCTCACCAACGCCCTCGCCTACGCCTACCCCGCTGCCGACGCCCACGCCCTACCCTGGGACCTACGGGGTGGCAATTCGGTGCATCTTCTACGATGGGCGGGTGCGGAACACCGAGGCGGACGAGTATGTGGAGATAGAGCACCAGGGGAGTGCCCCTGTGAACCTGCAGGGGTGGGTGCTGAAGGATGTGTCGGAGGGCTACCCCTCCTTCACCTTCCCCGCCTACACCCTTCAGCCGGGGCAGAGGATACGGGTCTATACCAACGAGGACCACCCGGAGTGGGGAGGCTTCTCCTTCCGGTATGGACGCCCCATCTGGGATAACACCAACCCCGATACCGCCGTCCTCTACGACGCCCAGGGGCGGGAAGTCTCCCGCAAGAGTTATCCGCCGGGGTGCTGAAGGCCCCCTGCCCCTGGGGTATACTTGGGACGGGTATGCTACACGGTAAGGAAGGGGGTTTGCATGCGCCTTTCTGCAGGGCAAGCCACGGTGGAGTGCCTCAAGGCAGAAGGGGTCAAATACATCTTTGGGGTAGTGGGCTCCTCCTTCGTGGAGGTGCTGGACGCCATGTATGGGAGAGAGGACATCCGCTATGTGGGCGTGCGCCACGAGGAGGGGGGTGCCTTTATGGCCCTGGGGTATGCCATGGCCACCGGCCAGCCAGGAGTCTGCATGGTTACCAACGGGCCGGGGGTTACCAACCTGGTAACGGGGGTGGCGGGAGCCTATAAAGCCCACGCCCCTATGGTGGTCCTCAGCGGAGCACCCATGCTGGCCCACCTCTTCCGGGATTCCTTCCAGGAGATAGACCACCTGGGCGTTTTGCGCCCGGTGTGCAAAGCGGTTTTTCAGGTGAACCGCCCCGAGCGCATCCCCGAACTGCTTCGCCACGCCTTCCGGGTGGCCACCAGCGGGAAGATGGGGCCGGTGCTGGTGGACATCCCCCGGGACTTGTTCAACGCCACCGACCTGGAGGTGGAGGTCATCCCCCCGGAGCGCTCCCGTCCTGCCCAGCGCCCTGAGGGGGAAAGCCGTCGCATCCAGGAGGCGGCTGTGCTCCTCTCCCGCGCCCGCTTCCCGGTTATCGTTGCCGGCGGGGGGGTAAAGTGGAGCGGTGCCCATCGGGAACTGGCCCGCCTGGCAGACTTCCTCTCTGCCCCTGTGGTGGCCTCTTACGGACGCCCCGATGTGCTCCCCAACGACCACCCCCTCTATATCGGCGTCCTGGGGCGCACCCCCGAAGCAGCCGAGGCGACCCAACGGGCGGATGTGGTCCTGGCTCTTGGCACACGCCTGGGCCACTTCACCACCTTCTACGACTACCGCTACATCCCCCGGGACGCCCAGATTATTCAGGTGGAGATTGACCCGGTGGAGATAGGGCGCACCTTCCCGGTGGCGGTGGGCATCCAGGGGGATGCCCAGGCGGTAGCCCAGGCCCTGCTGAGCGCCCTGGAGAGGGTTGGCCCCCCGCCGGAGCGGGAGGCGCGCCTCACCTTCTCGGCCCAACTGCGGGAGAAGCGCTGGCGTCGCCTGGAGGCCGAAGGGGGGATGGGCACCCTCCCCCTCAAGCCCCAGCGGGTCATGTATGAACTGCGCCGTGCCCTGCCCCCCGACGCCTCTGTGGTCGCCGATGCGGGCGCAGCCCCCGGCTACGCCCAGGACCGCCTCTTCTTCTCCCAGCCCAACACCTTCTTCAGTTCCCTGGACCTGGGATGCGTGGGGTCGGGCTTCCCCATGGCCATTGGGGTGAAGATGGCCCGCCCCGACCGCCCCGTGGTGGCCCTCTGTGGGGATGGGGGCTTTATGATGAGCGTGCAGGAACTGGAGACGGCGGTGCGGTGGAAGGTGCCCGTGGTGGCCGTCATTATGAACAACAACTCCTGGGGGTCGGAGAAGGCCTACCAGAAGTATTTCTACAACGAGCGGTATGTGGAGGCCGACATTACCAACCCCCGGTTTGACCGCCTGGCGGAACTGTTTGGAGGGAAGGGCTTCTATGTGGAGCGCCCCCAGGAGGTGGGGGAGGCGGTGCACGAAGCCCTGCGGGCGGGGGTGCCCTCCCTTATAGAGATACCTATAGACCCCAACGAACTGCCTTTCCCCGCCCGTGCAGCGGACGTCTTCCAGGGGCGTCAGCCCACCAGCCGCTAGAGAGGCGAGGGAGCATGGCCCTGACCCGTCGGCTTATCTCCGGCCGCCCCCAGGGGGAAGACCTGGCCCTGGACCGCACCCTGCGCCCCAGGACCCTG
>BEHZ01000073.1 GCA_002923335.1 bacterium HR23
CGCTTATGCCCACCGGGAAGGCTCCGACCTGCTGGTGTGGGCAGTGGGGGGCCTCCTCTCCCTCACAGGCGACCCCGACCGTCCCCCGGTGCGGGTCTCCTTTCCCCAAACCCTCCTCTTCGCCTCCCTGTCCGCTGCGGTGGGGGCGGTAGTGGCGCACTGGCACCGCCTGCGCACCGGCCAGGGCCAGTGGGTAGATGCCTCCGCCCAGCAGTCCCTTGTCCGCCTCCTCTCCAACGCCACACCCATGTATGACCTGAACAGGGAGACGCCCAAGCGGGAGGGGGCCATCCGCTGGGGAGCGGGGGGACGCCGGAGCCGAATGATGTGGCCGTGCCGGGACGGGTTTGTCGCCTTTATGACGGGGATGGGACCGGCCCAGGGGCGCAGCAGCCGGGCGCTCCTGGCCTGGATGCGGGAGGAGGGAATGCCCGCCCCCGACCTGGAGGCCCTCCCCTGGGAGACCATGCTGGCCCAGGACACCCCACCCGATCTGTTGGAGCACATCCAGGAGACCTTTGGGGCCTTCTTCCGCACCAAGAGCAAAGGGGAACTGTGGCAGGGAGCCGTGGCCCGCCGTATCCTCCTCTTCCCCGCTGGCACCCCCCAGGACCTTGCTCACTTCCCCCAACTGGAGGCCCGCCGGTGGTGGACGCCCGTGGAGCACGAAGACCTGGGCATCACCCTCCCCTATCCCGGCCCGGCGGTCGCCTCCACCTATGCCCCTATGGGCATCCGCCGGCGCGCCCCCCACCTGGGGGAGCACAATCGGGAGGTCTATATGGGAGAACTGGGCCTCACCGCCCAACAGATGGCGACCCTGCGCCAGGCCGGCGTTATCTAGGAGGGCCATGCGTCCCCTGGAAGGCATCCACGTGCTGGACTTCACCTGGGTAGGGGTAGGCCCGCTGTTCACCCGCTACCTGGCCGACTTCGGGGCGGAGGTAATAAAGGTGGAGTCCTCCACCCGCCCCGACTCCCTGCGCCGGGGCGGCCCCTTCAAAGACAACAAGCCCGGCCTGAACCGCAGTGGCTACTTCGCCAACTACAACTGCAACAAACGCAGTATCGCCATCAACATGGCGACCCCCAAGGGGCGGGACCTGGCCCGACGCCTGGTGCCCTGGGCCGATGTGGTAACCGAGAACTTCACCGCCGGCCAGATGGAGGAGTGGGGCCTGGGCTACAATGACCTGCGCCGCATCAAGCCCGATATCATCCTGGTGAGCGCCTGCATGTTTGGACGAGGAGGCCCCTACTCCTCCCACCCCGGCTTCGGCCCTATGCTCACCACCCTCACCGGCTTCACCTACCTGACCGGCTGGCCCGACCGGGACCCCGTCCCCCCCTACGGCGCCTATACCGACTTCTTCGTGCCCCGTTTCCTGGTCCTCTTCCTCCTCTCTGCCCTGGACCTCCGCCGACGCACCGGTCAGGGCATGCATTTGGATATGAGCCAACTGGAGGCGGGTATCCACCTGCTGGCCCCTGTTTTCCTGGACTACTTCGCCAACGGGCGTGTTATGGAGCGGCGGGGCAACAGGGACACCAGTGCGGTGCCCCATGGCGTTTACCCCTGCCGGGGCGAGGACCGCTGGGTCGCCATCGCCTGCTTCCGCCCGCCCCACTGGGAGGGGCTGAAGAAAGCCATGGAGCATCCCTCTTGGGCAGACGACCCCCGCTTCGCCACCTTCCTGGGCCGTAAGGCCCACGAAGCGGAACTGGACACCTACATCACCCGGTGGACACAGCAGTTTACCCAACCGGAGGTGGTGGAGCGCCTGCAGAGGTGCGGGGTGCCCTCGGCCCCCGTGCACGACCTTCCCGGCGTCTTCAGCGACCCCAACCTGCGGGAGCGCGGCCATTGGGTCCGCCTGGAGCACCCGGAGATCGGCCCCCACCACTACGATGGGGTGGAGTTCCGCATGTCCGCCTCGCCCCCGCGCTTTGAGCACCCCGCCCCCCTCCTGGGCCAGCACACACGGGAGGCGCTCCATGCTATCCTGGGCATGCCCGACGAGGAGATAGACGCCCTGGAAAAAGAAGGGGTCTTGCAGTAGAGGCCGGTATGCCCTCCGCCCCCAAGAAAGCCCACCCCCTCCCCCTGGCCGACGCCCTGCGCCAGGCCCACCAGGACCTGGAGAAGGCCTCCCGCCACCCGGAGGAAGACGCCCTTCGGCGCGCTCTGGAGGCCCTGCTGGCGCAGGTGGAAGACCGGATTATCCTGTCCTATGAGCACGGGCAACGGGATGGGGCGGCTTTGCAGGCCCTGGCGGAGATGCTGGCCTACGCCCTGGAGATGCTGGTGGAGGGAGAGAAGGACAAAGCCCTACGCACCCTGGAACGGGCCATTGCCCTCCTCACACCCCACAGGAAGGAGGGAAGACGCCATGTCGCTCCCCCTGGAAGGCTACCGCATCGTTGACCTCTCTCGGCTGGCCCCCGGCCCCTTCTGCACTATGGTGCTGGCCGACCTGGGGGCAGATGTCTTGCGGGTGGAGGAGCCGGGCGGGGGACGCCGAGCACGGGCAGAGCGGGAATACCTGGAGGGCCAGGACCCCAGGGAACTGCGCCGTCAGTTTGCCTTCAATGCGGTGCATCGGGGCAAGCGGAGCATTGCCCTCAACCTGAAGCACCCCGCAGCCCAGCGCATCCTCCACCGCCTGGTGGAACGGGCGGATGTCTTTGTGGAGGGCTTCCGCCCGGGTGTGGTCAAGCGCCTAGGCTGCGACTACGAGACCCTCCGGGCCATCAACCCCCGACTTATCTACTGCTCCATCTCCGGCTATGGCCAGGACGGCCCCTACGCCGGCCTGGTGGGGCACGATATCAACTACATCTCCATCGCCGGCGCCCTGGGGATGCTCGGGCCGAAGGGCGGCCCCCCCACCATCCCCTACAACTTCCTGGCCGACTACGCCGGCGGGGGCCTGCTGGCAGCCCTATCTATCGTGGTGGCTCTCCTCCACCGGGAGCGCACCGGCCAGGGGCAGTATATAGACATCGCCATGACCGACGGGGTGCTGTATCTGATGGCGCAAGCGGCGGTGGAGTTCTTCCTGCAAGGGCGGGTGCCCCGCCCGGGGGAGATGCGCCTCAACGGGGGTGCACCCTATTACAATGTCTACCAGTGCAAGGATGGGCGCTACATCAGCATCGGGTGCAACGAGCCCTGGTTCTGGGAGAACCTCTGCCGTGCCCTGGGGCGGGAGGACTTCATCCCCCATCAGCACAACCGGGAGAAATATCCCGAAATCTTCTCCGCCTTCCGCCAGGTCTTCCTCACCCGCACACGGGACGAGTGGTGGGAATATCTGCGCTCCTACGGCGATATCGCTGTTGCCCCCGTCTACTCCCTGGATGAGGTGGTCAACGACCCCCAGGTGCGCCACCGCCGGATGGTCGTTGAGGCGGGGGAAGTGGAAGGGGAGACGGTTCGGCAAGTGGGCATCGGCCCCAAGTTCTCGGCCACCCCGGGGCGCATCGGGAGCCTGGGGGCGGTTACCGGCCAGCACACCGACCAGGTGCTGGCCGAGTTGGGGTATACTCCCCAGCAGATAGCAGACCTGCGCCAGCAAGGGGCGATAGAGTAACGGGCCCAAGCGGAAAGGAAACCCGAAAGCCTGCACGGGCGAGGGAGGCTATGCAAAGGGCGCCAAAGCGTGTTGCCCTCTTCGTTACCTGCCTGGTGGACCAGTTCTTCCCTCTGGTGGGGGAGGGCGTCGTGAAGGTGCTCCGCCACCTGGGGCTGGAGGTGGACTTCCCCCCAGCCCAGACCTGCTGTGGACAGCCCGCCTTCAACAGCGGTTACCGTTGGGAGGCCACCGTCGCCGCCCGCCGTTTCCTGGAGGTTTTCAAGGATGCCCCCGCCATTGTGGCCCCTTCCGGCTCCTGCGTCAGTATGGTGCGGGTCTTCTATCCTACCCTCTTCCACAACGACCCCCAGCGTCTCGCCCTGGCGCGCCAGATCGCCTCGCGCACCTACGAGTTCACCCAGTTCCTGGTGCGGGTGCTGGGGGTCAGCGATATCGGTGCCCGCTACGCCGACGGCCTGGTGGTTACCTACCACGATTCCTGCCACTCCTTGCGGGAACTGGGCATCCAAGAGGAGCCGAGGGCGCTCCTGCGGGCGGTGCAGGGGGTGCGCTTCGTGGAGTTTGCGCACCACGAGGTCTGCTGCGGATTCGGCGGAACCTTCTCCGTGAAATACGCCCCCATCTCTACCGCCATCCTGCAGGACAAACTGGAGAACATCGCCGACAGTGGCGCCCAGGTGCTGGTGGCCACCGACTCCAGTTGCCTGATGCACATAGAGGGCGCCATGCGCCGACGCCGTATGGCGGTGCGCCCCGTGCACATCGCCCAATTCCTGGCCGAGGGCCTGCCGTGAAGGGCGTCCATATCGCCGTCCTGGACAATGCCAGCGCCTTCCGGGAGCACCTGCTTCGTCAGGTGCGCCTGGCCGGGGCCGAGGTAACGGTGCTCCCCCCTCGGACCGGGGAGGACCTCAACGCCTTTGACGGGGTGATTATCAGCGGGGGGTCGTGGGGAACGGCGGTGCGGGAGGAGCGTCGCCCCTTTATCCTCTGGTATAAAGACATCATACCCTCTATCCGGCGCCCCGTTCTGGGCATCTGCCAGGGGGCTTTGCTCCTGGCCTACGCTTACGACGACGGGCAGCGGGCATTCCGACGCCTCCCCCAACGCCTGAAGGGGTATGTGCCGGTGCGCTTCGCGCCGGGCTTTCCCCTGGGCCAGGGGGAGACACCCCTCTACCACAGCACCCTAACGGTCATTGAGGCGGTGGATACCACCTCCCTGGTGCCCTGCGCCACCTCCGAGGCTAGCCCTGTGGAGGCCTTCCGCCACACCACCCTGCCCCACTTCGGCCTCCTGCCCCACATAGAGGTAACCTACCAGGGGGAGCCTTCCCCCCTCCTGCGCCGGTTCATCCGCCTGTGCCAAAACTATCCATAGTAGTGGGAGAAGCGCCGTGGTTGAAGTGCTCACCCACCAGTTCCAGAAGAGCGCCCAGAAGGCCCTGCGAGATGCCTTCGTTCAGAACTCCCTGCGCCGTCTCTCCCACTTCCACGAGGCCCGTGCCCAGGCCCTGGCCGAGATAGGCCTGGAGCGCTGGGAGGCCCTTCGGGAGCGTGCCCGCCAGATCAAGGCCCACACTATTCAGCACCTGGACCACTACCTGGCGATGCTGGCGGAGCAGGTGGAGAAGTGGGGGGGCAAGGTGTGCTGGGCCCGCACCGCCCAGGAAGCCAATGAGTATGTCCTCCAGGTGGCCCGCCGGCACGGTGTCCGCCTTATCATCAAGAGCAAGAGCATGGTCTCGGAGGAGATGGGGCTCACCCATGTCCTGGAAGAGGCGGGCGTGGAGGCGGTGGAGACCGACCTGGGGGAATACATCATCCAACTGGCACGGGAGCGCCCTTTCCACATCATCGCCCCCGCCATCCACAAGTCCAAAGAGCAGGTGGCCGACCTCTTCGCCCAGCGCCTGGGGGCCGAACCGGTAACCGACATCCCCGCCCTGGCGGGCATCGCCCGCCGGGCCCTGCGGGAGAAGTTTGTCCAGGCGGACATGGGCATCACCGGCGTCAACTTTGCGGTGGCAGAGACGGGCACCATCGCCATTGTTACCAACGAGGGGAACGGGCGCATGTGCACCAGCATGCCCCGGGTGCACATCGCCATTATGGGCATGGAGAAGGTGATCCCCCGCTGGGAGGACCTGGCGGTCTTCCTGGCCCTCCTGACCCGTGCTGCCACGGGCCAGCGCATCTCCTCCTATGTTACCTTCGTCACCGGCCCCCGCCGTTCCGACGAGGAGGACGGCCCCGAGGAGTTCCACCTGGTCATCCTGGACAACGGGCGTCGGCGTCTTCTGGAGGACCCGGAACTGCAGGAGGCCCTTTACTGCATCCGTTGCGGGGCGTGCCTCAATGCCTGCCCGGTGTATGGGAAAGTTGGGGGGCATGCCTACGGGTGGGTGTATCCCGGCCCTATTGGCTCTATCGTAACCCCGATGCTGGTGGGCCTGCCCAAGGCCAAGGACCTTCCCTATGCCTCCAGTTTGTGCGGGGCGTGCCGGGAGGTGTGCCCCCTGCGCATCAACATCCCCCATATGCTCCTGGCCCTGCGCCAGCGGCTGGCGGAAGGCGCTCCCCAGGAGCGCAAGGGGAGCCTGCTGGAGAAGGCGCTCATGCGGGGATGGCTCTTCCTGGTGGAGCATCCCTGGGCCTTTGGGCTGGCGGGGCGGGTGGCCTCCCTTCTTCAGCGCCCCCTGATGCGCAACGGGCGTATCCCCTGGCTCCCCCCGCCCTTCAACGGCTGGACCCGCTCCCGGGACTTCCCACCGGTGGCGTCTCGCCCCTTCCGGGCACGCTGGAAAACCCTCACAAGGGGGGGCACCCATGACTAGCCGGGAGGCCTTCCTTGCCCAGGTGCGCTATGCCCTCCGCCAGACCAGGGGGAAAGGGCACGCCCCGGCGGCAGAGGATCCTCCCCGCATCCCCAATACCCTCCCCGCCTGGCAGTTGGAGGCGGAGCAGGTGCGCCGTCGCCTGCTGGCCCAGAGGGAGGACCTGCTCCTGCGCCTGGAGCGGATGGCGGGGCTTATGAACTGGAAGGTGGTGCGGGCAGGCACCCCCCAGGGCGCAGCCGAGGCCGTTGCCCAGATAGCCCAACAGGTGGGGGCACGCTCGGCGGTGCGCACTGCCCACCCCGTCTTTGCCCGTGCCCCCGTGGAGGACGCCCTGCGCAGCGCAGGCATCCCCTGTATCCTGCTAGCCTACGACGCCCACGACCCCCAGGAGAGCAGGCTCCGCCTGCGCCAGTCGGCCATCCAGGCCCACCTGGGAATCACGGGGGTGGACTATATGGTGGCGGAGACCGCCACCGCCATCCTTCTGGCCCGCCGGGGGGTGAGCCGTCTGGCCAGCCTTACGCCCCCGCGCCACATCGCTCTGGTGGAGCCGGAGCAGGTGGTGGAGACCTTGGCCGACGCCCTCACCCTGCACAAAGCCCAGTTCCTGGAGGGGGGCGACCCGGGAGGCTACCTCTCCCTGATCAGCGCGCCAAGCCGAACAGGGGATATTGAGCAGACCATCGTGGTGGGGGTGCATGGCCCCCAGGAGGTCTACCTGGTGGCTGTGTGGTAACCGGGCTATACTTCCCCTGGAAGCCAGGAGGTGCGCTATGCCCGTTTCGCCCGATGCCTATGTGCTCCCCGAACCCCTGCGCATGCTCAAGCAAACCGTTCGGGACTACATCCAGAACGAAATCGTCCCCCTGGAGCGGGAACTGGACCCCGAGGCCATTGCCATCCCCAAGGAGCATTACGAGCGCCTCTCCCGCAAGGTGAAGGGGATGGGGCTGTGGTGCCCCACGGTGCCCCAGCACCTGGGTGGGGCGGGCCTCAACTGCTTCTGGGAGGCGGTGATCCACGAGGAGATGGTCCAGCACCGTGCAGGCCTCTATCTGCCGGGTTACGGCACCTTCGGCTACCCGCCTCCCCCCGTTTCCTGGGAATACGGCACCCCCGAACAGATTGAGCAGTTTGTGAAGCCCACCATAGAGGGCCAGCGCCACGCCTTCTTCGCCATCACCGAGCCCTCGGGCGGCTCCGACCCCGCCCGTGCCATCCGCACCACCGCCCGCCGCGATGGCGATGATTGGGTCCTCAACGGGAGCAAAATCTTCATCTCCGGGGCGTTGCAGGCGGACTGGGGGCTGGTGTTCGCCCGCACCGACCCTCAGAGCCGTCGGGGCATCTCCTGCTTCATCGTGGAGAAGGGCATGCCCGGCTTTACCTGGCAACCCGTTCCCGTTATCCGCCCCTACTACCCCGCCCAACTCTTCTTTGAGGATGTGCGGGTCCCCCACCGCTACCTCCTGGGGGAGGTCAACAAGGGGTGGGACATCCTGGCCAACCGCCTGCTGGCCCGTGGGCGCATCCCCTACTCGGCCGCCAACCTGGGGGTAGCGGTGGCCGCCCAGCGCATGGCGGTAGACTACGCCCAGAAGCGGGAGACCTTCGGCGCACCCCTGGCCACCCGCCAGGCCATCCAGTGGATGCTGGTGGACAGCGAGATGGAGATCCGTGCCTGCCGATGGCTGGTATGGGAGGCGGCCTGGAAATACGACAGCGGGGAAGACTTCCGCATGGAGGCGGCCATGGCCAAGGTCTTCTCCTCGGAGGTGCTGATGCGGGTGGTGGACCGGGCGGTGCAGGTGCACGGGGGGTATGGGGTCAGCAAGTGGCTCCCCCTGGAGCGCTGGTATCGGGAGGCACGGGTGCGCCGTATCGGGGAAGGCCCCTCGGAGGTGATGCGGATGGTCATCGCCCGCTACCTGTTCAGCGGCGGGCAGGGGGCTCCCGTAGGGGCATAGGTATTCAAGGCAACTCGCCAGGAGGAGGCTATGACCACCACTTCCCTCATCTACGAGAAGAAGGGCCACATCGCCTACCTGACCATCAACCGCCCGGAAGTAATGAACGCCATGGACCCCGACACCTACAAAGCCCTCTCCAGGGCGTGGATGGATGTGCGGGACGACCCCAACATCTGGTGCGCCATTATTACAGGGGCAGGGGATAAGGCCTTCTCCGCCGGGGCCGACCTGCGCCGAACCATCGGGCGCCCCCAGGAGATGTGGGAGTTCTGGCA
>BEHZ01000074.1 GCA_002923335.1 bacterium HR23
TGATGTCCAGGGCAGGGCGCTGGGCGTAGGGGCCGTCCTGCCCGAAGCCGGAGACGGCGCAATAGATGAGGCGGGGATTGCGTTGAGAGAGGACATCATACCCCAACCCCAGCCGGGGCAAAGTGCCGGGGGTGAAGTTCTCCACCAGCACGTCCGCCCGTTCCACCAGGCGCAGGAGCAGGTCCTTCCCCTGGGGGTGGTGAAGGTCCAGGGTGATGCTCTTCTTGTTGCGGTTAATGGAGAGGAAGTAGGCGCTGACGCCGTCCACGAAGGGGCCGGTGCCCCGTGCGGCGTCGCCCACACCGGGGCGCTCCACCTTCACCACCTCTGCACCCATATCCGCCAGGAGCATGGTGCAGAAGGGGCCGGAGAGAATCCACGACAGGTCCAGCACACGAACATTCTCAAGGGGACCGGGCAAGGGTCGCCTCCTCAACTAACGATTATCTCCCTAGGGGGCGCGTGCGTCCTCTGTGCACGCCATTATCGCATAGCGCCAGTTAGGGCGGAAGGGCTTCCACGCGCGCCTCATCCCCCAGGAAGAGGGAGAGCCATCCCTGCCTGTTCCCCTCCACCCGGCATCCCTCCCCCAGCAGGCTCCCCCGCAGGTGTGTGCCCCACACCACACACCCCTTCAGGAGCACGCTGTCCACCACTATGCTCTCCTGCACATGGGTTCCGTCGCCCAGACTCACAGCGGGGCCGATGTCGGACTCATACACCAGGCAGTTGGCCCCGATGCACACCGGCCCACGCAACACACTGCCACGGATATAGGAGCCTGGCCCCACCTCTACCTCCCCCAGCACCTGACACGCCTCCAGGGTGCCCTGAATGCCTTGAGCAGGGCGCTCCTGCAAGACGCGGCGGTTGGCTTCCAGCACATCCTCCCGACGCCCCAGGTCCAGCCACCAGCGGTGGAACCGGCGGACCTCCACCCGTGCCCCGGCGTCCAGCAGGGCCTGGAGGGCATCGGTGATCTCCAGTTCCCCCCGTGCCGAAGGGCGCAGGTGGGCGATGGCGTCGTGGACACGGGGCGTAAAGGCATACACGCCGATGATGGCCAGGTTACTGCGCGGCTCCCGAGGCTTCTCCACCAGACGCAGGGGGCGGTCGTGGGCATCCACCTCCACCACGCCGAAACGGCCGGGGTCGGCCACTTCCTTCACCAGGACCAGGGCGTCCGCCCCCCGCTCCTGCCAGCCCTGAACCGCATCGGCGATGCCCCCCTGGAAGAGGTTATCCCCCAGCAGGAGCAGGAACGGCTCCTCCCCCAGGAAGGGACGCGCACAGGCGACGGCGTGGGCCAGACCCTTCGGCTCCTCTTGGACCACATAGGAAACCCGCAGCCCCCACGGGGCGCCATCGCCCACCGCACGGCGTATGGCCCCCCCGCTGTCGGGGGCAACGACGATGCCCACCTCCTGCACCCCCGCCTGGGCCAGGTAGTCCAGCACATAGAAGAGCACGGGACGATTTCCCACCGGCACCAGATGCTTGGGGCGGGTGAAGGTCAGGGGCCGGAGGCGTGTGCCCTTGCCTGCCGCCAGGATAAGTCCTCGCAATGGGGCCTCCTCGTCCTAGGCGCTTCTCAGGATAGGGGAACGGGCAGGGCTGGGCAAGAGGGCTAGCCTCTCGGCCCGGTGCCAGTGGTATACTGAAACTAGACTCTCGCCCCCCTGGTCGGGGGCAACCCGGAGCATGAGCGTGAGGATACGGGACTACGAACTGGTCATGGTCATCAGCCCGGAGGCCGACGACGCCCGCACCCAGGCGGTGGTGGAGCGGGTGCACCGCCTTATCACCGAGCGAGGGGGAAACCTGCTCAAGCAGGAGTCCTGGGGGCGCAAACGCCTGGCCTACCCCATCCGCAACTACAAAGAGGGGGCCTACTTCTTCACCCGCTTCCAGGCGGATGCCCAGGTGTCCCGGGACATTGAGCAGACCTTGCGGGTTACCGAGGATGTGCTTCGCCACCTCTTGGTGAAAGTAGAGTAAGGTAGCAATAGGGGAGAGATGGCAGGGCTGGTGAAGATCATCGTCATCGGCAATGTGGGCACCGACCCGGAGATGCGTTATACCCCCCAGGGCACTCCGGTTACCACCTTCCGCCTGGCTGCCACCCGTGTCTTCAACAGCCCCGACGGCACCCGCCAGGAGGAGACCGAGTGGTTCACCGTGCTGGCCTGGCGACGCCTGGCCGAACAGGTGAGCCAGTATCTCACCAAGGGACGGCGGGCCTATGTGGAGGGGCGCCTGCGGAGCCGTTCCTGGGTGGGCAACGATGGCCAGACCCGCTATGTCAACGAAATCTGGGCCGACCGGGTGATCTTCCTGGACCGGCCCACGGCGGAAGCCCCCGCCGCCGAAGAGACCCCCGAGGAAAGCCCCTCCCCCAACGACCTCCCCTTCTAGTATACCTATGGATGAGGTGAGCACAATGAGCACCCAGCCCTCTTCCACACCCACCCCATCGGCCACCGCCCAAGCCACCGGCGCCCAGCGCAAAAAGGCACGCCGGCGGTATTACCCGCCTCGCAAGAAGGCCTGCCCCTTCTGCGTGGAAAAGGGCCTGGCCATTGACTACAAAAACATCCCCCTTCTGAAGCGCTTCATCGGCGAGCAGATGAAGATAGAGCCTCGCCGAAAGACCGGCGTCTGCGCCAAGCACCAGCGTCGGCTGGCCACCGCTATCAAGCGGGCCCGCCACCTGGCCCTCCTCCCCTTCGTCCCCGACCATGTGCGCAAAACGGGGTGGACAGCGCCCTCGGAACCGGCCCTGGCTCCGCCCACCCCGCCCGCTAACCGGTAGGAGGTGGTATGGCAGGGAAGGCACCCAGCAAGCCCGCGCAAGCGCCCGTCAGTCGGCGCCTCGCCCGCTGGCAACAGGAGCAACGCAAAGCCCGCACCGCTTTCGTCCTGGGCATTGTGGCGGTGGCGGTGATCCTGGCCATCCCGGCCTATGGCTACTACGCCACCTTCATCAAGCCCCCACGGGAATGGGTTGTCCAGGTAAACGACCGCGTCTTCAGCATGGGCTATTTGGTGAAACTCCTGCGCATGTTTCAGCGGGGGAGCGAAATCACCGGTCAGACCGCCAACCTGGGCACCCTCCCCTTCCAGTTGGTGCAGGTGCTCAGCGAAAACGAACTGGTGCGCCAGGTGGCGCCCCGTTACAACATCAGCGTCAGCAAAGAGGATATAGACCAGGAGGTGCGCAAACGCATCCTGGGCCAGCGCCCTGCCAACGATACCACCCCCCCGGACCAACTGGAACGGGAGTTCCAGGAGCGTTATCGTCAGTATTTGACCACCATCCGCCTCTCGGAGCAGGAGCACCGCCAACTGGTGGAGTGGGACCTCTACCGGGAGCGCATGCGGGAGTATCTGGGGCAGTCTATCCCCACCGTGCAACCCCAGGTGCGCCTCTCCCGCCTTACCGTCGCCACCGCCGAAAAGGCCCAGGAGGTGGTCCAGCGCTTCCAGGAGGGCCAACCCTTCCCCAAACTAGTCAGCGAATATTCCATTGACGACGAGGAGGTGCGCAAGGACGGGGATATCGGCTGGGTGGTGAAGGGCATCTATCCCGATATGGACGACAAGGTGACCTGCTCCCCCGGGCCGGGGTCAACCACCGCCCGGGAGATGCCCGGTCTGTTTGGCGGCGTCCAGCCCGGCACTCTCCTCTGCCCCCAGATGCGCCAGACGGGAACCGAAGGGCAAAACGTGTGGCAGATTTACCTGGTTACCGAGACCGCCACCGCGCGGGAGGTGGACGCCCAGCAGAGGGAAGTCCTCAAGAGCCGTGCCCTGGACAAGTGGCTCTCGGAGGAGCGCCCCAAGCACATCGTCCGCATCAACTTTGATTCGGAAAAATACGCCTGGGTGGTGAAGCAACTACGCATCGCCTCCTCCCAGTCCACCCAGCCCACCCGGTAAGGGGCTTCCGTGGCAGAGATAGGCATCGGCCTGATGGGCCTGGGCGTGGTGGGGAGTGGGGTCGCCCAGGTTCTCCTGCAAAAAGGCACAGCCCTCTCCCAACAGGCTGGCATCACCTTGGCCCTTCGGCGGGTGCTGGTGCGCAACCCGCATAAGCCTCGCCCCCTCTCCCTTCCCGAGGGCCTCCTCACCACCAACCCCGATGACCTGCTGAACAACCCCCAGTGCCCTATCATCGTGGAGGTGATGGGAGGCGAAGAACCGGCGACCACCTATATCCGCCGCGCCCTGGAAGCCGGCAAGCACGTGGTAACTGCCAACAAGGAGGTTATCGCCAAGCACGGCCCTCACCTCTTCCGTCTGGCCCAGCAGAGGCAGGTCTACCTCCTCTTTGAGGCGTCGGTGGGCGGGGGCATCCCCCTCATCGGCCCCCTGCAGAGGGACCTGCTGGCCAACGACATCCTCTCCATCCGTGCCATTATCAACGGCACGACCAACTACATCCTCACCCGGATGGCCCGGGACGGGGTGGACTACCACACCGCCCTCCAGGAGGCCCAGGCCAAAGGCTACGCCGAACCCGACCCCACCAACGATGTGGAGGGCATTGACGCCGTCTACAAACTGGCAGTGCTCGCCCTCTTGGCCTTCCGCACCCCTGTGCCCCTCCCGCAGATTTATCGGGAGGGTATTACCCATCTCCAGGCGAAGGACTTCCGCTACGCCCATGAACTGGGGTATGAGATAAAACTGCTGGCCATCGGGCGGAAGGAGAACGGAACTGTCCAGGCACGGGTGCATCCCGCCTTTGTGCCGTCCCATACCCTCCTGGCCAAGGTAGACGGTGCCTACAACGCCATAGAGGTGCAGGGGGACCTGGTGGGGCGGGTAGTCTTCCATGGGCTAGGGGCCGGCCCGGCGCCCACCTCCAGCGCGGTTGTCAACGACATCCTCACCATCGCCCGCTCCGTGAAAGCCCAGGCCCGCCCCCTCTCCTGGGTCAACCTCCACACCGCCCTGCCCGTGCGCCCCCTGCACGACCTCACCACCCAATACTATCTGCGCCTGAATGTGGCAGACCGCCCGGGGGTGCTGGCCCAGATCGCCCACATCCTGGGCGACCTCTCCATCAGCATCGCTTCGGTGATCCAAAAGGATGCCGACCCTTCCGCTGGGACGGCGGAGATCGTGATTATGACCCACCCGGCACGGGAGGGAGCAATGCAGGAGGCACTGGGGCTTATCCGCCGTCTGCCGGTGGTGCGGGAAGTCAGTAATCTGATCCGTGTAGAGGCGGAGTAGCGCAAGGCCACAGGCGAGGGGAGCATGCGTGAAGGCGTCTTACACCGCTACGCGGCCTTCCTCCCCCTTACACCTCAGACCCCCCGCATTTCCCTGGGGGAGGGGAACACCCCCCTGGTCAAGTCCCGGCGGTTGGGGGCAGAGATAGGGTGCGAGGAGGTCTACTTCAAACTGGAGGGGTGCAACCCCACCGGCTCCTTCAAAGACCGGGGGATGGTGGTGGCAGTGGCCAAAGCCCTGGAGAACAAGGCCCGTGCCATTATTTGCGCCTCTACCGGCAACACCTCCGCCTCGGCAGCCGCCTACGGAGCCTATGCCGGCCTCACCACTATCGTCCTGGTGCCCCAGGGCAACATCGCCCGAGGCAAACTGGCCCAGGCCATCGCCTACGGGGCACGGGTGGTGGCCGTGCAGGGCAACTTTGACCGTGCCCTGGAACTGGTGCGCATCCTGGCCCAGCGCTATCCCATCACCCTGGTCAACTCGGTGAACCCCTATCGCCTAGAGGGGCAGAAGACGGCAGCCTTTGAGATCGTAGACGGCCTGGGCGATGCCCCCGACTACCTGTGCATCCCGGTGGGTAACGCCGGCAATATTACCGCCTACTGGAAAGGCTTTACCGAATACGCCCAGGCGGGCCGTGCCACCCGCCGGCCGAAGATGCTGGGCTTCCAGGCGGAGGGCGCAGCGCCCATCGTGCGAGGCCATCCCGTCAAAGACCCCCAGACCATCGCCAGCGCCATCCGCATCGGCAACCCCGCCTCCTGGCAAGGGGCCTTACGGGCACGGGACGAATCGGGCGGGCGCATTGACACCGTTACCGATGAGGAGATTCTGGAGGCCTACAAACTCCTGGCACGGATGGAGGGCGTCTTTTGCGAGCCGGCGTCGGCCGCCTCGGTGGCCGGCCTGCTGAAACTGGCCCGGCAGGGCATGGATTTCTCCGGCAAGCGGGTGGTGTGTGTCATCACCGGCACCGGCCTGAAGGACCCCGACCTGGCCAACCAGATAGCCGACATCCCCTTACACCAGGTCCCGCCCGACCTGGAGTCGGTGGAGGAGGTGGTGCTGGGCCTCTGGGGGCGGTAACCCCCTATGCCTCCACCACCCGAATGGAGCCGTCGGGCGACGCCTCCATAAAGGCGACCACATCGTAGCCCTGTTTGCGCAGATTGTCGCTCCCCCCCTGATGACGGTCCAGGAGCACCGCCACCCGTGCCACGATGCAGTCCTCCGCCTCTACGGCGTTGATGGCCCGGAAAAGGCTCCCGCCGGTGGTGCACACATCGTCCACAATGAGCACCCGCATCCCCCGTGCCAGGGGGCCTTCTATCAGGCGCCGGGTGCCATGCCCTTTCGGTTCGCTCCGCACCAGAAAGCCCACCAGGGGATACCCCTCCAGGTGGCTCACTGCCACCGTTGCCCCCACGATGGGGTCGGCCCCCAGAGAGGGACCACCAATGGCCTGGGCCTGCACCCCTCGGGCGATGGCCACCATCTCCTTCCCAATGAGGTAAGCCCCCTCCGGGTCCAGGCTGAGCAAGCGCCCGTCAAAGTAGTAGTGGCTCCGCTGGCCGGAGGAGAGGATGAACTCCCCCAACTTCAAGGCCCCTTTGGCCCGTGCCAGGTCCAGCAACCGCTGGCGGACCTCTCTACTCATGCCCGCCCCCCTTGCGGTAGAGGCCGTGCTCGGCGATATACAGTTCCACCGGTCGGGGCACCCAGTAGCGGATAGAGACGCCCATGCTCACCCGCCGGCGGATTTCCGTTCCGCTAATGCCGATGTGGGGCCCGTGCAGAAGCACCAGCCGCTGGGAGGCTCCGGGGAAGACCGCGTCCAAACTCCGAGGGGAAAAGTCCAGGTAGCCGGGGCGGGCCATCCCCACCAGGGTGCACTGCTCCAGGATGCGCCTCGGCTCATGCCAGCGGGGGAAATCCCGCAGGGCGTCCAGCCCCAGCAAAAGGTAAATCTCCGGCCCATCGCCCCACTGGGCGTGCAGTTCCTCCAGGGTATCAACGGTGTAGGTGGGGCCAGGACGGCGCACCTCTAGGTCCGACACCTCAAAAGCGGGGTTGTCTTCAATTGCCAGGCGCACCATAGCCAAGCGATGGTGGCCAGGGGAAAGGGGACGCCCCGCCTTCATCCAGGGCTGGCCGGTGGGGATAAAGAGGACTTTGGCCAGGCTGAGGCGCTCCCGCGCTTCTTCCGCCAGGATCAGATGCCCCATATGGATGGGGTCAAAAGTCCCGCCGAAGATGCCGATCTTCACACCTGCCTACCCTTTTCCCCAGGATAGCATACCTCCGGTCCATCACCCTTTGGGCAAGAGGGAGGGGTCGGAGAGCGGGCGCACCGGCACCCCCCGCTGAGCCAGATAGGCCTTGGCCTGGGCAATGCGGAACTTCCCGTAGTGGAAGATGCTGGCAGCCAGCACCGCCGACGCCTTCCCCACGGTGAGGGCCTGGTAGAGGTGTTCCAGTTCCCCTGCGCCCCCACTGGCGATGACGGGGATGGGCACCGCCTCCGCGACTGCACGGGTCAGCGCCAGGTCATACCCCTGCTGGCGACCGTCCGTATCCATGCTGGTAAGGAGAATTTCCCCCGCCCCCAACTCGGCCACACGGCGCACCCACTTCAGGGCATCCAACCCCGTGGGCTTGCGCCCCCCGTAGATATACACCTCCCATTGGGAGGAGGCGTCCAGGGCAAGGGAGCGGTCAGGGCTGGGGACCCGTGGGCCGGGGCGCACACGGCGGGCGTCCACCGCCACCACAATACACTGACTCCCAAAGTGCACCGCCGCCCTGCGCACCAGACCGGGGTCCAGGACGGCCGAAGTGTTCAAGGAGACCTTATCCGCCCCCGCCTGGAGCATCCGGCGGATGTCGGCGATGCTCCGCAGGCCTCCCCCCACGGTAAAGGGGATAAACAGCACCTCCGCAACCCGGCGCACCAGCGCCTCCAAAATATCCCGGCCCTCGGCGCTGGCAGTGATGTCCAGGAAGACCAGTTCATCGGCACCCTCCTGGTCGTAGGCCTGGGCCAGGGCCACCGGGTCGCCGGCGTCCCGCAGGTCCGCAAAGGAGACACCCTTCACCACTCGGCCCCGGTCCACATCCAGGCAGGGGATAATGCGCTTGGTCAGCACCGCTACTTCCGCAGGATAAGCAGATAATACCGGCTGGACACGTCCCGCCGCTCGCTGGCACGGAAGCCCACCTTCTGGGCCAGAGCCAGCACCTCCTCCTGGGAAAGGCGCTCCTCCGGTGGGGGGCCGTCCTTTGGCCCCTCCTGCTTCTGCCACTCCAGCACCGCTGTCCAGCCCCCCCGCCGCACCACCTGGTAGGCCTGGCGCAGGAGGCCCTCCTTGTCCCCCGTCTCCGACAGCACCAGGAAGAGGAGCGCCCCGTCCAGGCTCTCCGGCTGGAG
>BEHZ01000075.1 GCA_002923335.1 bacterium HR23
CTCGGGGCGCATGGGGCAGGAGGTGCTCCGTGCCCTGGTGCGCACCCCAGACCTCCTCCCTGTAGGCGCGGTGCACCGCCGAGCCGTCGCCCCTGCTTTGCCCCTGCCGGAAGGGAAAGGGGAGATACCCCTCGCCTCGTCTTTGGAGGCCCTCCTGGGACGGGTGCAGGCGCAGGCGGTGGTGGACTTCACTACCGCCGAGGCGTGCGCCCACGCAGGGCGAGTTGCCCTCTCCCATGGCTTGCACTTCGTAACGGGGACGACGGGTCTCACCCCTGCCCATCTGGAAGAGATGGACCGCCTTGCCCGTGAGCACGGGGTGGGGGTCATTGTCGCCCCCAACTTCGCCCTGGGGGCGGTGCTCCTGATCCACCTTGCCCGGCTGGTGGGGAGGTATTTTGAATATGCGGATATTATTGAGGCGCACCATGAGGGCAAGATAGACGCCCCCTCGGGCACCGCTCTGGCCATCGCCCGTGCCCTGGTAGAAGGGCGGGGGGCACCCTTTCTCCGCCCGGCTCCGGAGAAGGAGCCGGTGGTGGGGAGTCGTGGGGCGCAGGTGGAAGGGGTGGGCCTCCACGCCTTGCGCATGCAGGGTCGGCTGGCCCATCACGAAGTTATCCTGGGCACCGCCGGCCAGACCCTTACCCTGCGCCACGACACCCTGAGCCGGGAGTGCTATATGCCGGGGGTGCTGTTGGCCCTTCGGCGGGTGCGTGGGTATAAGGGGCTGGTGGTGGGCCTTGACAAGGTCATGGGGCTGGCATAGGATTAGGGACAAAAGGAGGACGCCCTTGGACGCTTGCCGATGGCACCTTTGGAGCAAGCCCCGCTAGGCGGGGCGAAGCGCAATTCCCACCTACGGGCCTTCTCTAATCGTATTCTCTTTCCCACGGAGGTGCCATCGTGCAGGGTTGTAGCATTGCCGTCCTGGGTGCTACGGGCGCCGTCGGCAAGGTTTTCCTCTCCTTGCTGGAGGAGCGTAACTTTCCTGCCCGGTCCATCCGTCTCTTCGCCTCTTCCCGTTCGGCTGGCCAGCGTCTTCGGGTGCTGGGCCAGGAGTGTATCGTTGAGGAGCCTACCCCTGAAGCCCTCAAGGGCGTAGACATCGTCTTCATCTCCGCTTCGGGGGAGGTGAGCCGGCGGTGGGCGCCCGTGGCGGTGCAAGCGGGGGCGCTGGTGATAGACGACTCCTCGGTCTTCCGCATGGACCCTCAAGTGCCCCTGGTGATACCCGAAGTGAACGCCGATGACCTGACGCACCATCGGGGCATCGTCTCCATTCCCAACTGCTCCACTACTGCCCTGGTGATGGCGGTCTACCCCCTTCATCGGGTCAACCCCATCCAGCGCATCATTGTGGACACCTACCAGTCGGTGTCGGGCACGGGGCGGTCGGCTATGGAGGAACTACGGGAGCAGAGCAGGGCCCTGCTGGACGGGGGGGAGTATCCGGCGAGGGTCTATCCCCACCGCATCGCCTTCAACCTGCTCCCCCACATAGATGCCTTTCTGGATAACGGCTACACCAAGGAAGAATGGAAGATGGTGGAGGAGACCCGCAAGATCATGCACGCCCCGGAGTTGCGTATCTCTGCCACCTGCGTGCGGGTGCCCGTCTTCCTGTGCCATAGCGAGGCGGTGCACCTGGAACTCACCTATCCCATGTCCCCGGAGGAAGCACGGGAGGTGCTGGCCTCCTTCCCCGGGGTAGCGGTGCTGGATGAGCCGAAGGCGGGGCGTTACCCCATGCCCCTGATCGGCGAGGGGAAAGACCCCGTCTATGTGGGGCGCATCCGGCGGGATGCTTCCCATCCCAGGGGTCTGGCCATGTGGGTGGTTTCCGATAACCTCCGCAAGGGGGCGGCGCTGAATGCGATCCAGATTGCGGAGACGGTGCTCCAACGCAACTTGCTCCCCACCGCAGGAAGGAGGTAGGAGGTATGGGAGAGACTATCGGCCGGCTTCTCACCGCTATGGTAACCCCCTTTGATGAGCAGGGGAGGGTAGACTATGAGCAGGCCAAGCGCCTGGCCCTGGCCCTTATCCAGTCGGGGAGCGATGGGGTCGTGGTAACAGGCACCACAGGGGAATCCCCTACTCTGTCCCACGAGGAGAAGGTGCGCCTGTGGGCGGAGGTGAAGTCGGCCCTGGGCAAGAGGGGGCAGGTGGTGGCCGGGACCGGGAACTACAGCACCGCCGAAAGCATTGAGTTGACCCGTGAAGCCGAGCGATGCGGTGTGGATGGGGTGATGGCGGTGGTGCCCTACTATAACAAGCCTCCCCCGGAGGGCCTCTACCAGCACTTCAAGGCCATCGCCAACGCAACCCATCTCCCCCTAATCCTCTACAATGTGCCCAGCCGAACCAGCCTGAACATGACGGCCGAGACCACCCTGCGCCTCTCCCAGATTGACAACATCGTGGGTATCAAAGAGGCGTCGTCCGATATGGACCAGATCGCCCGCATCATTGACGGGGCGCGTCCCGGCTTTCGGGTCTGGAGCGGGAACGACAACGAGACCTTTCTCATCATGTCTATGGGGGGATATGGGGTGGTGAGCGTGGCCTCCCATCTGGTGGGCCTGCAGATCAAGGCTATGATGGGGCACATTCTGGAGGGGAACCTGGAGCGGGCGGCGGCGGAGCACCGGCGCTTGCACCCCCTCTTCAAGGTGCTGTTCATTACCGCCAACCCCATCCCGGTGAAGTGGTGCCTGAACCGGGTGGGCTTCCGGGTGGGCAAGCCCCGTCTGCCTCTGGTGGAGCCGGACGAGAAGACCGTCCAGCAGATTGAGGCGGTGTTGAAGCGCTATACCATTGACCTGCCGGTGCCGGCGAAGGTATAAGGGCCCTCTCTTCGTCTTCAGGTGGGCTGGCTCGCTCTCTTTACGAGAGGAGGCCGGGGAGCAGGTGCACGACCATGCGCTGCCGGTCCAGGTCAATGCTCTGCACCACGGCATCTATGGCGGGGAGGAGCACTTCGCCCTGGGGCCCGTGCACCACATACACGTCGTTGCTCCCCGTCTCCAGGACCTCCCGAATATGCCCCAGAAACTGCCCGGTGTCAGTCCACACCTCCAGGCCCAGCACTTGGAAGTGGTAGAAGCGCCCGGGCGGGGGAGGGGTGAAGGGGATCTCCAATAGGTGCCCTCGGAGGGCCTGGGCGGTTGTGAGGGTATCTACGCCTTCCAGCCAAAGGATAAGCCCCTCCTTCTCCCAGCGCACCCTTCGGCAGTGGTAAAGCCTGTCTTGAATGTAGACCTCCGCCCCCGGGAAAAAGCGCTCGGTGCGCTCGGTGAGCACTTCAATGCGCAGACCACCCCGCAGGCCCCAGGGGCGCAGGACCCGTCCAATAACAAGGCGTTGGGGATGAGCGGAAGGGGCTTGTGCCACCACCTGCGCGGGTTAGAGGATCTGCAGGGCCGCCCGTTTCCCCTGTTTTACTGCGGCTACCCGCAGGAGCACACGCATGGCCTCGGCGACCCGGCCCTGCTTCCCAATAATACGCCCCTTATCTTCGGGGGCGACTTCCAGGGTAATAACCTGTCGCCCATCTTGTTCCGTCTCGCTGACTTTCACGGCATCAGGGTTATGGACGATGGATTTGGCGACGAACTCAATGAGGTCCTTCATGGCGATTGCCCGTCTCTCCAATGCCCAGTTTCCGCAAAATGTGGGCTACAGCCGGACTGGGCTGAGCGCCCCGTTGGAGCCAGGCCTTGGCCTTCTCCCCATCTACCTGGATGAAGGGCGGGTCGGTGCGGGGGTTGTAAAACCCCACGGTGTCCAGGTAGGCACCGTCCCGTGGGTTCCGGGAATCTACCACCACGATGCGGTAGGTCGGTTGGCCCTTTTTCCCTACCCTCCGTAGTCTTATACGCACCATGTCGGCAAACGGTTCTCCTTCCCTTGGCTGTGTCTACCGCTATGCTATCCCACATAGGGAGGGGGTGTCAACAGAGGGGGCGTTAGACAGACCCTACCCCCTTGACAAACTTTCCCCCATCTGCTAGGGTGGACAGCGCCAAGAGCCACAACATCTTGCGGTGCATATGTTCTAAACCACAAGTTCTAGGACGGATTTCAAACACAGGCTAGCCCGAGGGCTGGGTCTGAGCCGAGGAGAAGGTCATGCGCTGTCCCTTTTGTGGACACTCGGATTCCCGGGTAGTGGATTCCCGGGAGACCGAGGAGGGTATCCGCCGACGACGGGAGTGCACCCGTTGCGAGTTGCGCTTCACCACCTATGAGCGGGTGCAAACCACTGCCCTGCTGGTGGTGAAACGGGACGGCCGTCGGGAGGAGTTCAACCGGGAGAAGGTGAAGCGCGGGATGCTCCTGGCGTGCACCAAGCGCCCCGTTCCCGCCGACGCCATTGACAAGGCGGTGGACGACATTGAGCAGGACCTTCAGCGCCTGGGGCGGGCCGAGGTGCCTTCTTCCCTTATCGGGGAGATGGTGATGGAGCGGTTGAAGCGTCTGGACCGGGTGGCCTATGTGCGCTTTGCCAGTGTTTACCGGAACTTCCAGGATGTGGGGAAGTTCCACGAGGCGGTGCGGGAGGCCCTGGAACAGGAACGCACCCCCACAGCGGGACAGTTGCCCCTGCCCCTCAACGGCAAAACCCTGCGTCGTCTCAAACACCGGCGATCGTCTTCGCCAGCAAACCCCAAGGAGGAGCCATGACCGTTACCCTGCCTGTCGACACAGCCGACCTTGTCCCTCCCGACGCCCGCCAGCGCCTCCTCCAGGCCCTGGAGCGGGCGGGCCTCACCGCCCCCCCCAAGGACCTGGACCTCACAGAAAACGCTCTGCGGGTCCTCCAGGCGCGCTACTTCCTGCGAAACAAGGACGGACAAGTGGTGGAGGACGCCCAGGGCATGTTCCGTCGTGTGGCTCGGGCCATCGCCCAGGTAGAGCGCCAATACGACCCCCACGCCGATGTAGGGGCCATAGCAGACGCCTTCTACGGGATGATGGCCCGCCTGGAGTTCCTCCCTAACTCTCCCACCCTGATGAACGCCGGCACCGGTGCCGGCACCCTCTCCGCCTGCTTCGTGATCGGCCTGGAGGACACCATGGAGGGCATTATGGACACCGCCAAGCATGCCGCCATGGTGCAGAAGTTCGGCGGGGGGACAGGCTTCGCCCTCTCCAAGATCCGCCCTAAAGGAGCGCCCATCTCCACCACCCACGGCAAGGCGTGCGGGCCGGTGGCTGTCCTGCGCCACCTTTCCTCCGTTTCCAAACTGGTTACCCAGGGGGGGAAGCGGGACGGTGCCAACATGGCGGTGATGGATGTGCGCCACCCTGACATTCTGGAGTTCATTACCTGCAAGCGCAAAGAGGGGGAGATACATAACTTCAACATCTCTGTGGCGGTGGACACCGACTTTATGGAGCGGGTGGAGCGGGGCGAGGACTATGACCTCATTGACCCCCGCACCGGCCAGGTGGTGGGCCGTCTCAACGCCCGGGAGGTCTTTGAGGAAATTGTGAAGGGGGCGTGGCTCAACGGCGAGCCGGGCATGCTTTTCATGGACCGCATCAACCAGGACAACGCCACCCCTCACCTGGGCAAGATCATGGCCACCAACCCCTGTGGCGAGCAACCCCTCCTCCCCTATGAGTCGTGCAACCTGGGCTCTCTGAACCTGGTGAAGTTCCTGCGCTACACCCCCCAGGACGCCGAGGTGGACTGGGAGCGCCTGCGCAGTGCCGTCCGCCTGGCGGTGCGCTTCCTGGACAATGTGATAGACGCCAACCACTACGCCATCCCGGAAATCGAGCGGATGACCAAACTCACCCGCAAGATCGGGCTGGGGGTGATGGGCTGGGCCGATATGCTCATCCGCCTGGGCATCCCCTATGACTCGGAGGAGGGGCTGGCCATGGCCCGGCGCGTTATGGGCTTCATCCGCCGGGAGGCCGACCAGATGTCCGCCGAACTGGCCCAGCAGAGGGGGGCTTTCCCCGCCTTCAAGGGGAGCATCCACGATAAGCCCGGCGCTCCGCCCCTGCGCAACGCTTGGCGTCTTACTGTTGCCCCCACGGGCACCATCTCTATGATCGCCGGGTGCTCCTCAGGCATTGAGCCGATCTTCGCCCTCGTCTTCCGCAAGCAGAACATCCTGGGCGGGCAGACCCTCTATTACATTGACCAGGCCTTTGAGGCGGTAGCACGGGCCGAAGGCTTCTACAGCGACGCCCTGATGGAGCACCTGGCCCAGGGGAAGTCTCTGCAGGAGCGCACCGATGTGCCTTCGTGGGTGCGCCGTCTCTTCGTTACCGCCCCCGACATCTCCCCCGAGTGGCACGTGCGGATGCAGGCTGCCTTCCAGGAGAGCGTGGATGCGGGCATCTCCAAGACCATCAACTTCCCCAACCATGCCACGGTGGAGGATGTGCGGAAGGCGTATCTGCTGGCGTGGAAACTGGGGTGCAAGGGCATCACCGTCTACCGTGCGGGGAGCCGGGTAGAGGAGGTGCTCACCGCTGGCACCGAGGCGAAACCCCAGCCGCAGGCGGGCGCTCAGCCTTACCTGCAGCCACGGGAGCGGCCCCCCATTGTAATGGGGCGCACCGAGCGCATCCGCACCGGGCACGGGAATATGTATGTAACCATCAACACCGACGAGGCAGGCAAGCCCTTTGAGGTGTTTGTCGCCCTGGGGAAGGCCGGGGGGTGCGATAGCGCCCAACTGGAGGCCATTGCCCGTCTGGTCTCTCTGGCCCTGCGCTCGGGGGTGGACCCCCAGGCCATCGTGGAGCAGTTGCGGGGTATTACCTGCTGTCCCTCCTGGGACGGCGGAGTGCTGGTGAAGTCGGCTCCCGATGCACTAGCCCTGGCTTTAGGACGGGCCATTGGGCTGGAACCCCCTCGGCCGACGGCCATCCAGCCTCCTCTGCTCCCTAAGAACGGGGAGAAGCGTGCCGTGGCCGGCTACTGGGGCGTCTGCAAGAAGTGCAACGGCCCGCTGGTCTACCAGGAGGGGTGCCTAACATGCCGGGAGTGCGGATATAGCGAGTGTGGCTAGGGGATTCCAGGGACGCTTCCCTACGGGGCGCCGAATGGGGCAAGGCACTTTCTGGTGCCACCGCTGTGGCAACCGAAACCCCGCCGGGTCCCAGGCGTGTCAGCGCTGCGGCGCGCGCCTCCGTCCCCCCAAAGCCCTCCACAAAGAGACCAAGAAAGGCGTGCGCCTCGCCAGCCGGGAAGGGGCTCCCCCGCCCTCTGTGTCCACAACCCGCTTCGCTGCGGAGGAGCCTCTGCCCCTGGATACCATCATCTGTGGCGACTGCCTGGAGATTCTCCCTCGCTGGCCTTCCGAAAGCATTGACCTGGTTATCACCTCGCCCCCCTACAACTTCGGTCTGGACGCCTACGACGCCCATCGGGATACGCAGGACTGGGCCACCTACTTCGCCACCCTGGGCACGGCCTTTCGGGAGTGCGCCCGCCTCCTGAAGCCCGGCGGGCGCATCTGCGTCGTCGTCCAGCCCCTTTTCTCCGACTACATGCCCACTCACCACCGGGTCGCCCGCTTGCTGGAGGAGGCTGGCCTGCTTTTCTATGGCGAAATCCTCTGGGAGAAGCATAACTACAACGCCAAATACACCGCCTGGGGCAGTTGGAGAAGCCCCAGCATGCCGTATCTGAAATACACCTGGGAGTTCATTGAGGTCTTCGCCAAAGGCTCCCGCCGCAAGCCCGGCCGTCGGGACGCTATTGACATAACGGCGGAGGAGTTCAAGGCGTGGGTGACGGCCCGCTGGGAGATTCCCCCCGAGACCCGTATGAAAGGGTTCGGCCACCCCTCCATGTTCCCCGAACGGCTGGTGGAGCGGTTGGTGAAACTGTTCAGTTACCGCGGGGATGTGGTGCTAGACCCCTTCAATGGCGCGGGCACCACGACCCTGGTCGCCTACCGCTTAGGCCGACACTTCATCGGGATAGACGTCTCGGAGCGGTATTGCCAAGTGGCGCGGGCACGCCTGGCCCAGGTCGCCCAGGCCCCGAACACGGGTGCTCCTCTCGTGGTAAAGTAGGGGGGAGAGGTGGCTATGTCTCTTCCGCTCCTCATTACCCTGGGAGACCCCAACGGCATTGGGCCGGAGGTTGTGGCAAAGGCCCTGCAAGCCCCTCCGTGTCCCCCGGACCGCCTTGTGGTGGTGGGCTCGGCCGGGGTGCTCCAGGAGGCCTTGCGCCTTGTGGGTTCCCCCTTGCGGGCAGTTCCTTTTTCCCGGCTGGACTGCGTCTCCTGGCTCCAGGGCACTATCCCCGTCCTGGACAACGAGGAGTTCGCCCCTGCCGATTTGACCCCTGGGCGGGTCTCCGCCAAGGCCGGCGCGGCCAGCGTCGCCTGGGTTCTCCAGGCAGGGCGCCTCTGCCTGGAAAGAAAGGCGGTGGCCATGGCTACCGCCCCTATACATAAGGAGGCGGCAGCCCTGGCCGGCTACCGCGAAGTAGGGCACACGGAACTGCTAGCCCATCTGGCCGGTGTCCCCAAGGTCTACACCATGCTTATAGCCGGGCGCCTGCGGGTGGCGCATCTCACCACCCACCGCTCCCTTCGCC
>BEHZ01000076.1 GCA_002923335.1 bacterium HR23
GCATGGTGTCGGCGAAGGAGACCTGAAGTGTTATGCCCACCGTCTGCAACTGCTCCTGGAGGGCCTGGGCCAGGGGTTGGGCGGTGCGGGTATTGCGGGCCAGCAGAGGCACCTCCAACCCCGAGGGGAAGCCCATCTCGGCCAGGAGACGGCGGGCCTCGGCACGCTCCGCCTCCTTGGCAGGGCCGGTCGGGGCCATCCCGGGCAAGCGGAGCACCTCCTCCTCCGGCAGACCCCAGGGGGAGTAGGGCGGGAGAAGGCTCCCGAAGGCCCCCAGGCCCCCATACACGGCGTCCCTCACCGCATAACGGTCAATGGCCAGGTTCAGTGCCCGACGGAGGCGCACATCGCCCCAGTCGGCCATCCTCCCCGCGTGGGAGTCAGAGGAGAGGGCGTGGAGATTGACCTGCAGGGTAGCAAAGGCGCTGGAGTAGTGGCTCTGGACGGTGATCTGCTCCCGCAGACGGAGGTGGGACTGCAACGCCTGCACCTCTTCATGGTTCAGGTCATCGGCCACCAGCATGTCTATCTGGCGGGTGCGCAGGGCAGCAAAACGGCTCGCCCCGTCGGGGATGATGTAGAGGGTGTAGCCGTCCAGATAGGGCCTCCCCTTCAGGAAGTAATCGGGGCTGCGGGCCAACTCAATGAAGGAGCCGGGGAGCCAGCGTCGGAAGAGAAAGGGGCCGGTGCCCACCACCTGGTCCGGGGTGCGAGGGCTGGGGGGCACAAGGTGCTCCAGCACGTGCCGGGGGTAGATGGAGGCGCACACCGAGGCCAGGTTCGCCAGAAAGGAGACGAAAGGCCCCTTCAGGCGCACGACCACCGTTGTGGGGTCGGGTGTATCTATCCCCTCTATATAGCGTTGCAGGAGACGTGCCGGCCCCACCTGCAGGCCGGGGGGAGGCTGGAGCACCATCTCCAGGCTGTAGCGCACATCCTCGGCAGTAAGGGGGTGCCCATCGTGCCAGCGGGCGTCCCGCAGGCGAAAGACCCACCTCGTGCCCCCCTCCTGCGCCTCCCACGCCTCCGCCAGGTCGGGGGCTATCTTCTCCCCGACCTCATACTTCACCAGTTGGTTAAGCATAGGACTGCAGGGGAAGACCGCCAGGTAGGAGCGCCCCTCGGCCATACGCAAGTCGCAGGAAGGAGGGTTGTCATACAAAGCGCCCCGCAGAATGCCCCCATATTTGGGGGTTACGGGGAGTAGCGGGATAGGAGTGGGCGTAGGGGGGGTCGTTGGCGGGGTAGGTAGGGGAAGAGGGGTTGAAGTGGGGACGGCGAGGGGCGGGGCCTCAAGGGAAGGGGTGGGAACGGGGGAAGGGGCGGGCCGAGGGGGAGAAGACCCGCCCCCACACGCCACCAACAACAACCCCACCCCCACGAGGAGGCCTGCCAGCACAAAAGCCCTCTCCCGCATAGACCCTCTTCAGAATCCGGGGGCGAGACAGAAGGGGAGGCCCCGCTCGTGGCTTTATCATAGCCCCCCAGGCACCGCCCCTGTCAAGGGGACAGGGGGCATCCCCCAGGGGATACCGCTTTACCCGCCCTGGGGACACAAAAGTTACGCAACGGCCCCGGGGGGATGGCCACCCCCGGGCCAGCGAAGGAGTGGTTACCCCTTGATGGGGATGATGGCCCGACGGTGGATGCCTTCGCCAATTTTCTGCCCGTTAGGGCCGAAGGCCTCCACCTGGAAGGTGAGTTTATTGCCCTCCAAGGCCTCCAGGCGGGCACGCACCCGCACCACCTCCCCCATCCGCAGGGGGGCAAGGTGGCGCACATCCAGGTGGTAGCCTACCGTGGTAAAGCCCGGCGGGAGGTAGCGCTGGCACGCCCGCACGCAGGTGCGCTCCATGACCAGCACAAGGGCGGGGGTGGAGAGCACCTCTCCCCCCGGCCGGCGGGGCGGGTTCACCGACATGGCCTTGCTCACACGCCGTTGGGTCTCAGCCGATGCATCCGGGGGAATGTAGCGGGCGAAGTCCACCACGGGGGCCTCCTGGGAAGGGGGTATCCCTACTTCAAGGCCTTGCTCCACAGAACGGTGCCCCTGGCCGTGTTGAGGGCACGGAGGGTTTCGTCCATCCCTATCACATAGGCCAGGTCATTGTGGAGGGCGAGGGTGCTCCGAATGGGCGTGCCCATATCATAAAGCCATACCTCTCGGCCATCCTGGGGACGGAGGATGTGCACCCGCCCCCTGTCGGTGGCCACCACCACCCCCTCGTCCCCCAGGCGCAGGGGAGATACCACCGCCCCGCTCACCTGGGCACGCCACCGCTCCCGCCCCGTTTGTGCGTCCAGGGCGTAAACGCTCCCTCCGGTGGTGGCGGCGAAAAGGGTATCGCCCTGCACCGCTACGCTGGCCCAGAACCACCCATCCCCCTGCACCTTCCACACCACCGCTCCACTCTGGACATCCAGAGCATAAAGTGTGCGGTCCACCGCACCGATGAATACCTTGCCCTCCGCCACGACAGGGGGGTTCACCACCGCACCCCCCACCTCCACACTCCAACGGAGGGAGCCATCGGCCAGGGAAACGGCGAAAACCCGCTTGCCCATACTACCGAAGTAGACGGAACCCTCGGCCACTGCGGGGGTGGACCAGATACGCCCGCCGGCGTCAAACTCCCAGAGGCGTTTGCCCGTTTGGGCCTCCAGGGCATACAGGAAGCCATCGGCCGAGGCCACCAGAAGGGTCTCCCCTGCCAGGGTGGGGCTGGCGATAAGAGGACCTTTGGTGGGGAAGGACCAGACCATGCCCCCATCATCCCGGCGGACGGAATAGACCTTGCCGTTCCACCCGCCCAGGTAGACCAACCTCTCGCCAACAGCGGGGGCGCTGTAAACGGGGCCAGGGCGCTCGGTTCCTTGACCGTTGGACGGGGGGAAGCGCCAGCGCTCCCTGCCATCCTGGGCGTCCAGGGCCAGGAGGATGCCTTTCCCCTCCCCCACGAAGAGCACCTCCCCCGTGTTATCCACCGCCACCCCCGACCACCCCCGGGGCTGGAAGGCGGTGCGGGGTGTGCACGCCCCCAGGGCCAGAGACACAAGGGCCAGCAGGAGCAGAAGGAGACGGCTCACGGCGTTGGGACCTCGTCTCCGGGATAAGGAGGGGGGCGAAAGCGCCACGCACCCGGAGAGGGCACCGGGTCGTAGCCATATCCCCCCCAGGGGGCACACCGGAGCAGACGCCACAGGGTCAGGAGGGTGCCTTTGCCCACCCCGTGGCGCTCTATAGCCTCCTGCGCGTAGCGGGAGCAGGAAGGGTCGTATCGGCACCGCCCCCCCAGGTAAGGGGAGCCGACCCGTTGATAGAGACGCAGGAGGGCCAAGGCGAGCCGTTTCACGATGCTCCCCCTTGCAGAGCGCCGGCCTGCCGGAGGAGGCGCTCCAGTTCCGCCTTGAGGGTGTGGTAGTTTTGACGCACGGCGTCCTCTTTGGCGATAACCAGGATATCCCATCCGGGCGTAATGGGCGAGAGGCGCAACCCCTCCCGCAGACGGCGCTTCAGGCGGTTCCGCTCCACTGCCTTGCCCAGGCGCTTGGCAAGGGCGAAGCCCACCCGCACCTCCCCCAGGTTGTTGCGCACCAGGCGCAGGGAGAGGAAACGCCCGTGATATGTGCGTCCTCGTCTGTGCAGGAACTCAAAGTCCCGCTTACGGGAAAGGCGCTGGAGACGCAGGGGAAGGGCTACACCGCCAGACGCCACCGCCCGGCCAAGCGTCGGCGCTTGAGCACCTTCCGTCCGCCCCGGGTGGCCATACGGGCCAGGAAGCCGTGCACCCGCTGTCGGCGCCTGCGTTTGGGCTGGTAGGTGCGCTTGGGCATCTTTCACACTCGTGCCACGCACGCTGGGCAATCGTCCTCAGAATAGGCCAAAGAAGAGGGCGTGTCAATGGCACCGGAGGCGTGGCCCGGCAATGCACGGGGAAGTTGCCCCCCTGCCGGGGGCCTGGGGGTGGAAGGGAGGCGCCCTCCGGGATGCCTGGGCCGTTAGGGAAGTCCCCTGCATGGGGGCAGGGGCACTGACCTATGCACACCCTCGGGCACCCGGCGCCTGTGATACTTGACACAATCCCCGCCACCGTCTACCATATGTCTCTGTGGGCAGGGGCCTGAGAGGGGCCTCGGGCAGGGATGATGGGCATGCAGTTCAATGTGGCCAGCCTGTTGAAGGAGCCGGTCGGCTCCGTGCGGAACTATACCCTGGACGAAGAAGAGGTGCGCCTGGAGGACCTCCAGGTGGCTCCCTTCCATGGGGCGGTGCGCTTCACCCGAACAGAGAAGGGCGTATGGGTGCACGCCCGTGTAGATACCGCGGTCTCCTGCACCTGCAGCCGCTGCCTGGCCGTCTACTCCCAGCGCCTGGAGTTCACCTTTGACGAGGAGTTCTTCCCCACGGTAGATGTGCAGACCGGGGCACGCTTGCCCCTTCCCCCTCCCGAGAGCGACGCCTTCACCATTGATGCCCACCACCTTCTGGACCTCACCGAGGTCATCCGTCAGTATGCCCTGGTGAGCATCCCCATGAAGCCCCTGTGCCGCGCCGATTGCCGGGGCCTGTGCCCCACCTGCGGAGCCAACCTGAACCGTGGCCCCTGCGCCTGCCCGGCCCCCACCCCCGACCCCCGCTGGGAGACCCTCCGACGCCTCCTGGCCTCCAAGAAACACGACAATCCCTGAGGAGCGCCATGCCTCCGCTACCAAAGAAGCAACTCTCCAAGTCCAAACAGCGCAAGCGGGCGGCCCACTACCGCATGGCCCCCAAGGCGGTAGTGCCATGCCCCCATTGTCGCCAGCCTCGCCTGGCCCATCACGTCTGCCCCTCCTGCGGGATGTATAAAGGGAGGAAGGTCCTGGAGCCCCGCCAGTGAGCCAGAGGCCATCCACCCATCCGCCAACTCTGACCATCTGGAGGGAGTAGCGCCGTGAACCCCACGCCTTCCTCGGCATCCTTCGCTTTCCTTTTCCCCGGACAGGGCACCCAGTTCGTGGGCATGGGCAAAGACCTGGCCGACGCCTTCCCCTCCGTTCGTGCCCTCTTCCAGCAAGCCGACGAGGCCCTAGGCTTCCCCCTCTCCCGGGTGATGTTGGAGGGCCCCCAGGCCGACCTCACCCGCACCGACAACGCCCAGCCGGCCATCCTGGTGGCCAGCCTGGCGTGCCTCGTCGCCCTGGAGGAGGTGGTGGGAAAGGGGAACCTCCCCAAGCCCGCCTTCGCCGCCGGCCATAGCCTCGGGGAATACACCGCCCTGGTCGCGGCTGGCTCCCTTTCGGTGGAGGACGCCGTGCGCCTGGTGCGCCTACGGGGCCGACTGATGCAGGAGGCCTCCGAGCGCACTCCCGGCAGTATGGTGGTGGTGCTGGGCCTGGACGAGTTGACGGTGGAGGAGATATGCCGGCAGACCGGCGCCCAGATCTCCTCCGTGAATACCGATGAGCAGATCGTCATAGGCGGGGAACGCCGGGCAGTGGCCCGTGCCGCCGACCTGTGCGCCCTGCGGGGCGCCCGACGCCTCGTGCCGCTGCAGGTGGCCGGTGCTTTCCACACAGACCTCATGGCCAGTGCCCGGGAGGGCATGGCCCAGGCCCTGGAGCAGGTGCCCCTCCACGACCCCCAGGTGCCCATTGTGGCCAACGCCTCCGCCCAGCCCCTCACCACCGCCCAACAGGTGCGCCAGGAACTCCTGGAGCAACTCTGCGCCCCCGTCCGCTGGAAGCACGCCATGCACTTCCTCCTCGCCCAGGGCATCCAGACCTTCGTGGAACTGGGGCCGGGGAGGGTGCTCAGCGGCATGCTCCGCCAGATGGCCCGGGAGGTGCGCTTGCTCCCCATCGCCGATGCCAAAAGCCTGGCAGGAGTAACCGCCCCGTGGTGGTAATCTCCCAGGAACCGGACCAGGAAACGGAAGAAGAGGGGTTGGGGTGCGAAGGGTTCTCCCTGCGCCGACGGGCCCGAGCCGTGGCCTTCCTGGCCCTCTGCGAGGTGGACCTGGCCCACCACAACCCCCACCAGGCCCTGGAATGGATCGCCCGGGAGGCTCGCCTTCCCCCCGAGGGCCTCGCCTTCGCCCAACGGCTCCTCCTGGGCACCTTACAGCACCTGGCAGAGATAGACCCCATCATCCAGCGGTGCGCCCCCCTGTGGCCGGTGCCCCAACTGGCCACCGTGGACCGCAACCTCTTGCGCCTGGCCATTTACGAACTCACGGCCGACGCCCAAACGCCCCCCAAGGTGGTGATCAACGAGGCAGTGGAACTGGCCAAGACCTACGGCGGGGACAGTTCCCCTCGGTTCGTCAACGGGGTGCTGGGGTGTGTGCTGGAAACCTCCTCCCGCCCCAAGCCCACCCTATAGTTCCCCCGGCTCGCCAGCCCCCTTCCCACACGCCAGAAAGGAGGTGGTGCCCATGCCTGATGTTTACACCCGTGTGAAGCAGATCGTGGTGGAACGCCTGGGAGTGGACGAGGCCCAGGTGCGCCCTGAGGCCTCCTTCCGGGACGACTTCAAGGCCGACTCCCTGGACCTGGTGGAACTCATCATGGCCATGGAAGAGGAGTTCAGCAAAGACGGGGAGAAGATAGAGATATCCGACCAGGAGGCGGAGAAGATCATCACCGTGCAGGATGCGGTGGACTTCCTAAAGGCCAAGGGCATCAAGGACACCCCCTGAGGGGAAAGGCCCGCCCATTCCCCAGCAGTGGGTAGAGTTCTCCCTTACGGTTCCCCCCGAACTGGTGGACCCTCTGCTCCACGCTTTCCGGCGGGTGCACGCTCAGGTATGCGTGGAGCAGGAAGGGGGCTGGAACCCCGATGAGGGGGAAGACCCTCCCCCTTCCGCCCCCGTTACCCTGCGTGCTTACCTGCCCGCCGACCGCTCCCTGCCCCGCCGCCGTGCCCGCCTGGATACCGCCCTGCGTCTGTTAGCCCTCATCGCCCCCCTGCCCCCCCTCTCCGAACGCCTCCTCCGCCCGTCCGACTGGGAGAAGGCGTGGAAAGAGGGCTTCCATACCATCAAAGTGGGGCGTGTAGTGGTGTGCCCCCCGTGGGAGCCCTGCACCCCTTCGCCTGGGGAGGCGGTGCTCATCCTGGAGCCCGGCCTGGCCTTTGGCACCGGCCACCACCCCACCACCCGCCTCTGCCTGGCCTGGATGCAAGAGGTGCTCACCCCCGGCCAGCGCATCCTGGACCTGGGCACCGGCTCCGGCATTTTGACCATAGCGGCGGGCCTGCTGGGAGCAGGGGAGGTGGTGGCCCTGGATACCGACCCCCAGGCAGTGCGCACGGCACGGAGCAATGTGCGCCGTAATAGGCTGGCATCCCGTATCCGTGTGCGTCGGGGGAGCCTGCCCTGGCCCGAGGGGGGGAAGTTCCACGGCATCCTGGCCAACATCTCGGCGAAGGTGGTGAGTGCCCTGGCCCCGTCCTTTTGGGACGCCCTGCACCCGGGGGGCTGGCTTCTGGCCAGCGGTATCCTGCTGGAGCACCGGGAGGAAGTAGGCGAAGCGCTGATGCGGGCGGGCTTCTCCACGCCCCAGGAGCGCAGGGAGGGGGAATGGCTGGCCGTGCTGGCCCTAAAAGGAACGGGGCAGGGAGAACTCCCTGCCCCGCCAGCCCCTAGCGGGCGTATTCCACCGCTCGGGTCTCTCGGATGACCACCACCTTCACCTGGCCAGGGTAGACCACGGTCTCTTGAATCTTCTTGGCGATGTCCCGTGCCAGTTTGACGGCGCTCATATCGTCCACCTGTTCGGGCTTCACCATGACCCGCACCTCCCGCCCGGCCTGGATGGCGTAGCACTTCTCCACACCGGGGAAGGAGGAGGCCACCGCTTCCAGGGCCTCTAGGCGCTTCACATAGTGCTCCAGGGTGTCCTTGCGAGCACCGGGGCGAGAGGCGCTGATGGCGTCGGCCGCGGCGACCAGGAAGGCTTCAATAGAGCCTTGCTGGTCATCATGGTGCTCCATAATGGCCCGGCGGACGGGTTCGGAGATGCCGTATTTGGCGGCCATCTCGGCACCGATTTCGGTGTGGGGGCCTTCGTATTCATGGGAGAGGGCTTTGCCGATGTCGTGGAGCAGGCCCCCCAGTTTACAGGTCTCCACGTTGGCCCCAATCTCCGCAGCCATCATGCCGGCCAGCAGGGCGACCTCTATGCTGTGCTTCAGCACGTTCTGGCCATAACTGGTGCGGTATTGGAGCATACCCAGCAGACGCACCAGTTCGGGGTTGAGACCGCTCACGCCCACGGCGAAGAGGGCCTGCTCACCCGCTTGGCGGATGGTCTCGTCCACCTCCTGCTGGGCACGGGCCACCATCTCCTCAATGCGGGCCGGGTGGATACGCCCGTCCTGAATGAGTTTCTGCAGGGCGATACGGGCCACCTCCCGGCGCACGGGGTCAAAGCAGGAGATGGTAACCGCATCGGGGGTGTCATCAATAATGAGGTCCACCCCCGTGGCCTGTTCAATGGCCCGGATATTCCGTCCTTCACGGCCGATGAGACGGCCTTTCATCTCTTCGTTGGGGATGGGGATAACCGCAACGGTGGATTCGGCGGTAACAT
>BEHZ01000077.1 GCA_002923335.1 bacterium HR23
TGTATGGCTTTGCCATTTCCGGGGACTCGGCCATCTACTCTACGGCGGTTACGGAGGAGGCCCGTCCAGCCCTTTTGGGCTCTACCATAGCCCTGCACACCTTCCTCGGGCTTCTGGCGGGGGTTGTGTCCCCTATCGCCGGGGGCAAGGTGCTGGATGTAGCCCCCGTCGGTTTCCGCTGGGGGTTTGCCTTTGGCCTGGGAGGGGTGTCGGCTCTGGTGGGCATAGGAGCGATGCTGGCCTTGCAGGCGAGGAAAGCACGGCAGCCCGTGCCTTTGCCCGAAATGCTTCTGCCTCAAAACCCCCCGGAGACGAGGTAGGCGATGCAGACCGTTATCGGCGTGGATATTGGAGGAACTTTTACCGACTTTGTGCTTCTGCGCGGGGAAGAGAGACGGGTGCATAAAGTCCCCTCTACCCCCCACGACCCCGCCCTAGCGCTGGTGCAGGGCCTGCGGGAGATGGGGATTGTCCCGGGAGGGCCAGGGGTGCTGGTGGTGCATGGCTCCACCGTGGCTACCAACGCCCTGCTGGAGCGGAAGGGGGCGTTGACCGCCTTCCTGACCACCGCTGGCTTTGAAGATATGCTGGAGATCGGGCGGCAGAACCGCCCCTCCCTCTATGACCTTACACAGGAGCGCCCCGCGCCCTTGGTGCCCCGTCATTTACGGTTCGGTGTGCGGGAGCGGCTGGACTATCAGGGCAAGCCCATTTTGGTGTTGACACCCGAGGAGGCCCGGGCGGTGGCGGAGCGGGTGAAGGCCAGCGGTGTGGAAGCGGTGGCCATTTCCCTCCTCTTCTCTTTCCTGAACCCCGCCCACGAAATGCTCCTGAAGGATGCCTTACAATCCGTTGCCCCCCACCTCTTCCTCTCTGTGTCCAGCGAGGTGTTGCCCGAGTATAGGGAGTATGAGCGGAGTAGCACCGTTACGGTGAACAGTTACGTGGGGCCGAAGATGGCCGGCTACCTTCGGCGCCTCGGGGAGGTGCTGGGGAGGGGCCTGCGCATAATGCAGAGCAACGGGGGAAGCATCGGAGCGGAGGCGGCGGCGACACTGCCGGTGCGCACCATTCTCAGTGGGCCGGCGGGGGGAGTCGTGGGGGCCTTCGCCGTGGCCTCGGTGGCAGGCTTCCCCCAGGTGATCACCCTGGATATGGGAGGCACCTCCACCGATGTATCCCTGTGTCCGGGGCGCATCCAGGAGAGCACTTCTTCTACTATCAGTGGGGTGCCGATTGCGGTGCCTCTCATAGACATCCACACCGTGGGGGCAGGGGGAGGCTCCATCGCCTACCGGGATGAAGGGGGTGCTCTGCGGGTGGGGCCGGAGTCGGTGGGCGCTGACCCCGGCCCGGCTTGCTACGGAAAGGGCGACCAGGTGGCCGTTACCGATGCCAACCTCTATCTGGGTCGGCTGGACCCCCGCTGGTTCCTCGGGGGGCGGATGGTCCTGGATGTGGAGCGCTCCCGCTGGGCGCTGGGCCGTTTGGCCAAGGAGTTGGGCACCGACCTCTTGGGGGCGTCGGCAGGGGTGGTGCGGGTGGTCAACGCCAACATGGAGCGGGCGGTAAGGGCCATCTCGCTGGAGCGAGGGTATGACCCTCGCCAGTTTACCCTCCTTCCCTTCGGCGGGGCCGGCCCCCAGCACGCCTGCGAGTTGGCCCAGGAACTCCGCATCCCCCGGGTTCTGGTGCCGTTGTTTCCCGGCGCCCTCTCCGCCTACGGATGCGCCATAGCCGATGTTGTGAAGGACTTCTCCCGCACCTACCTGTGCCCTCTGGAGCACATCTCGGTGGAGGAGTTAGGTCGTCTCTTCGCCCAGATGGAGGAGCGGGGACGGCTGGATTTGCTGGATGAGGGGATTAGTCCGGAGCGCATTGTCTTCCAGCGCCTTCTGGACCTGCGCTACATCGGCCAGTCCTACGAGTTGACGGTGCTCTGTCCACCCCTGGATGCCTCTTTATCGGTGGAGGCGGGACGGCGCTTCCACGAGGCCCATGAACGGCGCTTCGGCTACTGCGACCCCCGTGCCCCGGTGGAGGTAGTGAACATCCGCCTGAAGGCCATTGGGCAGACGCCCAAGCCCGGTTGGGAGGTCCGTGGTGCCGAGCCTTTTCCGGCACCGCCCGAGACGGTGCTGGACAGGCGTCCCGTCGCTTTTGGGGGGCGCTGGCTGGAGACGCCTATCTATGGGCGGGAGCGCCTGCGCCCAGGGCACACCTTTGACGGGCCGGCGGTGATAGTGCAAATGGACGCCACGACCGTGGTGCCTCCAGGGTGGCGGGCACGAGTAGATGGGTATGGGAACCTGGTGGTGGAGTGGGGAGATCCAGCATCGCGATGATGTCCTGTTCAGTAGGCTGTTTCAGTCAACTGATATCATCTTTCCCCTTCTATCATCAGCCCCCCACGACCCCGGGGGTCTCCTGCCCCGGTCAGGTGGCCATTGGCCTCCCGCACCGCGAGGTGCACTAAAGCGAAGAGGGGGTCGTAACTGAAGGCGCTTTTCACCGGCTTCAGCCCCCTGCGAGCCAGGAAGTCCTTCACACGGTAGTAAAGCCGTGCCTCCAGGTCCACCTGGGGGCCTTCGCAGTGTAGGCGAGGAGCAGAGACCGCTTCCACCGGGGTCATGTGGTAGTCCACCAGGTTCACGATGGTCTGAAGGACGCCCGTAAGGATGCGGGTGCCCCCGGGGGCGCTCACCACCGCCCAGGGGGCCTTGTCCTTCCAGAGGAAGATGGGGGCGATGCCGGTGATGCGTGCCTTGCCAGGGGCAATAGAGTTGGGGTGCCCCGGAAAGGGGTGAAAGGCCATCATGGCGTTGTTGAACATAAAGCCCAGCCCCTCCACCACCACGCCGGAAGCAGGGGTAGAGAGGGTGTGGGTAATGGCGACAGCGTTGCCCTCGTCGTCCATTGCGGAGACGGTGGTGGTGTGGGCCGGCTCGGCCACCGGCCCGCCGGGCACCTCAAAGGGGATGTTGCGCAGGACCTTCTCCCGCCACTGGCCGGCGTGCTCTTTGGAGAGGAAGAGGTCCACAGGAACCCGCTGGAAGTCGGGGTCGCCCAGGTAGAGGGCACGGTCTACAAAGGAGGCCTTCTGGGCCAGAGCCATCGCCCAGGCGTAGGTGGGGGAGCCGAAGGGGATGTCCCTTGGGTCAAACCCCTCCAGGATGTTCAGGATTTCCATCACCTGCACCGAGGAGGTGGGGGGTGGGGTGCCCGTGATGCGGATGCCCCGATAGGTGGATTCCACGGGCGGGAGCACCTTCACACGATAGGCCTTGAAGTCCTCCAGGGTGAGGAGGCCTCCGTTGCGGGCGAAGTCCTCGGTGATCTTCTGGGCAATCCAGCCTTCGTAGAAGACTTGGGGGCCGTGCTGGGCTATCTCCCGCAAGGTGTTGGCGTAGTCGGGGTTGCGGAAGTGTTCCCCCGCTTCGTAGGGGCGCCCGTCTTTGGTGAAGAGGCGGGCCGAGGCAGGGGTGGCGGTGAGGATCTCCGCCATAGAGAGAACGCCCTCTTGGGCTGGGGGACGACGCCACAGAGCGGCCAGTTCTCCGGGGATAAGGAAGCCCTCCTCGGCCAGGGCGATGGCAGGGGCGACCACCTGTTGCCAGGGGAGTTTGCCGAAGCGCCGGTGCAGTTCCCAGTAGCCGGCCAGGTTGCCGGGGACGGTAATCGCCTGGTAGCCCACCTCGTTGATATGCCCCTCCAGTTCCCACAGGTCAAAGCGGAGTCGGCGCTTGACTCTGGAGGCCCACATATCAGGGGTGGCCTTGAGGGGGGCACGCCCGCAGAAGTCCAGGGCCAGGTGCTGGCCTGTAGGGGCGTGATACACCAGGGCGACGCCCCACCCGCCCAGGGAGGTCATCTGGGGGTCCACCACCCCCTGGGCGAAGGCGACGGCGACCGCGGCGTCTATTGCGTTACCGCCCTCCTGAAAGATATGACGGGCGACCTCTACAGCCTCTACCTGTGGTGCCGAGACGACGCCCTTCATGGGGGGGCTCCTATCGGGCGGTATTTAGGGAAGCCCAATTCTGTAATCAAAAGCCCGCCGGTCTTATACCAGTTGCCTCTGGGGGTCGGTGGTGGGGAAGATAGCCAGGATGCGGGCAGGGGTGTTCCCCACATTTTTGAGCATGTGCCGGACTCCGGTGGGGGCCAGCACCGTGTGCCCTCCGCTGACCCGTTGCACCGCATCCCCCAGGGTCGCCTCTACCTGACCCTCCAAAATAACGATGGCCTCCTCGTGGGTGGGGTGGATGTGCAGGGGAATGAAGGCCCCGGGCGCAAGGGTAACCTCGTTCACCGTGAGGCGTTCTGCACCCACCTCTTTGCGCACCACTCCCTTGCTGGAGACCCCTGCATAGGGTTGCTGGATAGGGCTGTCGGCATGGCGCAGGATGGGCATCGGCTTCTCCTTTCCAGGCTACGGGTATTGTAATGCTCTCTGTCCACCAAGGGCAAGCCTAGGGTTCCAGAACAGGGTCCCCTGCATGTTCCTTGGTCCACATATCCGCCACATCCCGGCACCGCATAAAGGCCACGCCGGGGTAGGAGCGTATGTGGCGGATGAGGCGCTCCAGCAGGAGTAGGCGTCCCGGCCGGCCGATAACCTGGGGGTGCATGGTGAGGCAGAAGGCTCTCCCCCACCGATACGCCCCCTCAAAGCCCAATGTCCATGAGTTGAAGACTGCATCGGGGCTTTGCATCGGCCCCCGAATGTTGGCCGAGGGCACGAAGGCAAAGTAGGGCACATCGTCCCATTCCCAGTGGACGGGTATCTCCACCAGGCGACGCCCCTCCCCCGCCGAGACCCAATACGGGGCATCATCGCCCATAAGGCTGGAGTCGTAGAGGAACCCCCGGCTGGCCAGAAGCGGCAAGGAGCGCTCCGAGAGTTCCCACGAGGGGGAGCGGTAGCCCAGAGGGCGCTGGCCCGTGAGGCCCTCCAAGACGGCGATGCCCCGGTCCAGGACAGTGGTCTCCTCTTCCGGTGCGCATGTGGCGGGAGGCTCGTGCAAGTAGCCGTGGTGGGCTACCTCATGACCACGGCGCACAATCTCCTGCACCAGTGAGGGATGGGTCTCGGCGACGAAGCCGGGGATGAAGAAGGTGGCCGGGATGGCGAAGGTGTCCAGCAAGTCCAGGATGCGGGGGGTGGCCACCCGGGGGCCATATTCCTCCATGGACATCAGGGAGGGGTAGCGGGCGAAGTCCGGGTTGCGCCGAATCCAGGAGGACTTGCCGTCCACGTCAAAGGTGAGCATCACCACGCAGCGGATGTCGCCGGGCCAGATACCGAGCATAGGGCCTCCTTTCTAAAGAGACTGCAGGAGAAGACGCACCTTTTCCGCCACCTCTGCCAGGGGCACCATTTCCCCTTGCAGGGCTTTACGCCCCTTCACCTCCGCGCAGCCCTGCCGGAGAGTGCGGGGGCTGACCACCACCCGCACCGGTATGCCCAGCAGGTCGGCATCGTTGAACTTCACCCCTGCCGTTTCCAGACGGTCGTCGTAAAGCGTCTCCATTCCTGCCTGCAGAAGGGCACGATAGAGGGCGTCCGCCTGCTGGGCGACCTGGGGGTCGTCCAGGTTCAACCCCACGAGGCAGACCTGGAAGGGTGCAACGGAAGAGGGGAAGATTATCCCCGCCTCATTGTGGTTCTTCTCAATTACTGCCGACAATAGACGGCCCAGTCCGATGCCATAGCACCCCATAATGATGGGCTTCTGCTGGCCCTCCCTGTCCAGGTAGAAGGCCCCCAGGCGCTCGCTAAAGAAGGTGCCCAGTTTGAAGACGTGGCCCACCTCAATACCCCGCTCGGCGTGCAGAGGCGTTCCGCATCGTGGGCACCCGTGCCCTCCCTCTGCCAGGGCGATGTCGGCGATGG
The DNA here is from genome assembly GCA_002923335.1 of bacterium HR23. GTDB lineage: Bacteria > Chloroflexota > Dehalococcoidia > Lucifugimonadales > HRBIN23 > HRBIN23. The sequence goes on from BEHZ01000077.1 coordinate 5,897, forward strand.
TGTCGGCGTGGAAATCCCGGGTGTAGTTGGCGTTTCTCAGGTGGTAGTGGGGGCGGTTGGCGCCCACCACGAAGTTGCCCCCCATCAGGATGGAATCGTCGGCCACCACGGGGATGCCCTTCACACCGATGGGGGAGGCAGAGCCGGCCACCAGCCCCGCCTGGGCCACTTCGGCGTCGGTGGCCAGGCGGAGGTCGGTGGCCTTCAGCACCCGCTTCAGTTTCACCTCGTTCACCTGCAGGTCGCCCCGTATGGCCACAAAGACGATGCGCCCATCGGCGTTGTAGAAGACCGCCTTGAGGGTCTGGTGCCTGGGGATGCCCAGGTAGCCGGCCAGGTCCTCTATGGTCTTGATGCCGGGGGTATGCACCTCTTCCAGAGGCAGGGGATCGGGTTTGGGGACCGGGGGCTTGCGACTCCGCGCCCGCTCAGCGTTGGCTGCATAGCCACACGCTCTGCAGAGGAGGATGGTGTCCTCGCCCACAGGGGTGGGGAGGATGAACTCGTGGGAGTCCTTGCCTCCAATGGCCCCGCTGTCGGCCTCCACCATCACGGCGGGGACGCCACAGCGGTCAAAGATGTTGCGGTAAGCACGCACCATAGCCTGGTAGGACGCTTCCAGCCCCTCCTCGTCGGCGTCAAAACTGTAGGCGTCCTTCATCTCAAATTCCCGCACCCTGATGAGACCACCACGGGGGCGTGGCTCATCCCGGAACTTGGTCTGAATCTGGTAGAGGCTGATGGGGAGGTCGCGGTAACTGCGCACGAAGGCCCGCACCAGGAGGGTGATGACTTCCTCGTGGGTGGGGGCGAGCACCATATCCCGCTCACGCCGGTCCCTGAGACGGAAGAGGATGGGGCCGAAGGCCTCTGCCCTGCCAGTCTGTTGCCACAGGTCTAGGGGCTGAAGGGCGGGGAGTTTCACCTCCTGAGCGCCAGCGGCGCTCATCTCCTCCCGGATAATGGCTTCAATCTTGTGCAGGGAGCGCACTGCCAGGGGGGTATAGGCGTAGACGCCGGAGGCGAAGGGGTAAATCATCCCCGCCTTTAGGAGGAGGCGGTGGCTAGGGGTCTCCGCTTCGGCGGGGTCGGTGCGGAGCGTCCGCCCAAACAACCGGGTGAAGCGCATGGGCATCTCCTTCAGAGCCTTTCAGAGCCTTTTGCCCCCATGATACCCACCGTGCCGTCGGGATTTGCCCACACCTTGCCCTGCACCGATGCTAGATGACCCCTTCCGCCTGCAGGCGCTCCACCTCTTGGGGGGAGAGGCCCAGCAAATTGCAATAGACCTCCCGGTTGTGCTGGCCCAGGGCGGGGGCGGGGGTGCGCACCGAGCCGGGGGTGGCGGAGAGGCGAGGGGTAACACCGGGGATGCGCACCCTCCCCACGATGGGGTCGTCCACCTGCACCAGGAAGCCCCGCTCCTGAATATGGGGGTCGCGGCAGATGTCTTCGGCGCTATAGATGGGGCCGGCGGCTACCCCCGCTTCCTCTAGAACGGCCAGGGCCTCTGGGAGGGTGTGCTGGGCCGTCCACTGGGCCATCTCGGCGTTTAGTTCAGCCAGGTGCTTCCGACGGTCTTGCAGGGTGGCGAAGCGGGGGTCGGTGGCCCAATGGGGTTTGCCGATGGCTTTGGCCAGACGGCGGAACTGGTCATCGGAGGCGACAAAGAGGGTAACCCACTTGCCGTCCTTGGTGGGGAAGTGGTCGCTGGGAGCGCCGGCGGGGTTAACATTCCCCTGGCGCTCCCGAACGATGCCCAGGCGGTCATAGAGGGGGATGGTATTCTCGGACACCCGCAGGATGCTCTCATACAGAGCCAGGTCAATCATCTGCCCCTGGCCGGTTTTCTCCCTCCAGCGGAGGGCGATGAGGCATCCGATGGTGGCGAAGCAGGCGGTGAGGTAATCGGCCAGGGCAAAGCCAGGGCGGGTTGGGGGTCGGTCGGGGAAGCCGGTGACATAGGCCAGGCCTCCAAAACCGACCGCCACACGGTCGTAGGCTGCTTTGAGGCGGTAGGGGCCTGTCTGCCCGAAGCCCGACACCCGCACCATAATCAGGGAGGGGTTTACTGCCCGGAGGTCGTCCCACCCCAGGCCCCAGCGCTCCAGGGTGCCGGGGCGGAAGTTCTCCAGCAGGATGTCGGAGACCTTCACCATTTCCTTCAGCAGAGCCTGGCCGGCGGGTTTGCGCAGGTCCAGGGTGATGGACTGCTTGTTTCGCCCCTCCACCGTCCACCAGAGGGAGGCACCGTTGACCTGTTCGCCTGCCTGGCGGGCGATGTCGCCGGTGCCGGGCATCTCTACCTTGATGACCTGAGCGCCGAACTCGGCCAGGAAGGTGCCCGCCACAGGTGCAGCGATGAAGGTGCCGATGTCCAACACCCGTAGGTCGGCCAACGGTAGGGAAGAGGACATACGGGTCTCCTTTTTCTCTTTACTGTAATGCGCCCTACGCCCGGTGCGTCAATGGGGCTGGGCCCATTATAATTGGCTAGCGCGGGGGAGGAGCCTACTGTGGAGGACGGCATGAGTCAGGAGCGCCCACAGATAGGGAACCGTGTCATCGCGCGTGTGGTGAGTGTGAAGGGGCACTGTTATT
>BEHZ01000078.1 GCA_002923335.1 bacterium HR23
AGAGGTGTTATGATGGGGCCACAAGAGCCGGGGAGGGACAAGGCAAGGAGGTAGTGAGCCGTGCCCGCTAAAGAGCCAGAAGTTACCTACAGCATCACCGTGCGAGCCGAATACCCTAACCGGCCGGGGATGCTGGGCCGTATCACCACTGCCATCGGCGAGGTGGGGGGCGACATCGGGGCGGTGGACCTGGTGCACTCTAGCCGGGCAGTTATGGTGCGCGATTTTACCATCAACGCCCGGGACACCCAGCACGCCCAGGAAATTGTCAAGGCCGTGCGCAAGGTGCCGGGGGTGAGGGTGGTGCACTGGTCAGACCGGGTCTTCCTGGTGCACCTGGGGGGCAAGATAGGTATCTACAGCAAGGTCCCCCTTAGAACCCGCACCGACCTCTCCCTAGCCTATACCCCAGGGGTGGGGCGTGTGAGCACCGCCATCCACCAGGACCCCAAGTCGGTGTGGACGCTCACCAGCAAGGCCAATACCGTCGCCGTTGTTACCGACGGCACCGCTGTGCTGGGGCTGGGGGATGTGGGACCGGCCGCCGCCCTGCCCGTGATGGAAGGGAAGGCCCTCCTCTTCAAGGAACTGGGGGGTGTGGACGCCTGGCCCCTCTGCTTAGCCACTAAGGATGTGGACGAGATCGTCCGCACGGTGAAGATCATCGCCACCGGCTTCGGGGGTATCAACTTGGAGGACATCTCGGCCCCCCGGTGCTTTGAGATTGAGGAGCGCCTCATAAAGGAACTGGACATCCCTGTGATGCACGACGACCAGCACGCCACCGCAGTAGTGGTGCTGGCGGGCCTTACCAATGCCTGCAAAATCTTGAAGCGGAACCTGCAGGACCAGCGTATCGTTATCCTGGGGGCGGGGGCCAGCGCCACCGCCACGGCTAAACTCCTCCTGAAAGCGGGCGTGAAGGACATCACCCTCTGCGACCGCCAGGGCATTCTTTACGCCGGTCGTCCCGAGCACATGAACCCCTATAAGGAGGCCATCGCCCAGCAGACCAACCCTCGGGGTTTGCGAGGCGACCTGATGAAGGCGGTGGAGGGGGCCGATGTCTTCATCGGGCTGTCGGGGCCGGGCCTCCTCACCCCCGAGCACCTGAAGCGGATGAACCCCAAGCCCATCGTCTTTGCCCTGGCCAACCCCGTCCCGGAGATCTTCCCCGAGGAGGCAGCGCCCTACGCCTCCATCATCGCCACGGGGCGTTCCGACTATCCCAACCAGATTAACAACGCCCTGGTGTTCCCTGGGATGTTCCGTGGGGTGCTGGATGTGCGGGCACGGCAGATAACGGACGAGATGAAACTGGCGGCGGCCGAGGCTATCGCCAGTGTTATCCCCCAGAGGGAGTTGAACGAAGAATACATCGTGCCCAGCGTGTTTGACAAGCGGGTGGTGCCTAGCATTGCCAAAGCGGTGGGCCAAGCGGCCTATAAAGCGGGTGTGGCCCAGCGCTCCCGTCGGCGTTACCACCCGGCGAGAGCCTGATGCCGAGGGAACCCGTATGACTACACCTCCTCGCTATCCTGAGATTACCTACAGCATCACCGTGCGGGCGGAATACCCCAACCGCCCAGGAATGTTGGGCACCATAGGTATCCAGGTGGGGGCGGTGGGCGGGGATATGGGGGCCGTGGACCTGGTGTATTCCAGCCGCGACCTCATCGTGCGGGACTTCACCATCAACGCCCGGGACACTCAGCACGCCCAGGAGATTGTCAAAGCCATCAAGGGCGTCCCTGGGGTCAAAGTCCTGCAGGTTTCGGACCCCGTTTTCCTGGCCCACCTGGGGGGCAAAATCGCCATCCACAGCAAGGTGCCCGTGCAGACCCGCACCGACCTGGCCAAGGTCTACACCCCCGGCGTAGCACGTGTCAGCCTTGCCATTCGCGAGGACCCCAAGGCCGTGTGGACCCTCACCAGCAAGGCCAACACCGTCGCCATCGTTACCGATGGGAGTCGGGTGCTGGGGCTGGGGGATGTGGGGCCGGCCGCCGCCCTGCCCGTGATGGAGGGAAAAGCCCTCCTCTTCAAGGAACTGGGGGGCGTAGATGCGTGGCCCCTCTGCCTCCAGACCCGGGAAGCGGAGGACTTCGTCCATATTGTCAAGGCGGTCTCCACCGGCTTCGGGGGCATCAACCTGGAGGACATCGCCACGCCCCGTTGCTTTGACATAGAAGACCGCCTGAAAGAGGAACTGGACATACCTGTTATCCATGACGACCAGCACGCTACGGCGGTGGCCATTCTGGCGGGGCTTCTGAATGCCCTCCGGCTGGTGCAGAAGAAACTGGACGAGGTGCGCATCGTGGTGTGTGGGGTGGGGGCAGCGGGCTCGGCGTGCATCCGTCTCCTGGTGCGGGCTGGCGCACGGCACATCATCCCCTACGACAAGGAGGGTATCCTCCACCGGGGGATGCTCACACCTGACACGCACCGGGTGCGCCGATGGGTCATAGAGCATACCAACCCTGACAACCTCCAGGGGGACCTGATGAAGGCGGTGGAGGGGGCCGATGTCTTCATCGGCCTGTCGGCGCCGGGGGTGCTCACTGTGGAGCACCTCAAGCGCATGGCTCCCAAGCCCATCGTCTTTGCCCTGGCCAACCCCATCCCGGAGATCTTCCCTGAAGAGGCGGCACCCTACGCCTCTGTTATTGCTACCGGGCGCTCCGACTACCCCAACCAGATCAACAACGCCCTGGTGTTCCCCGGGATGTTTCGTGGGGTGCTGGATGTGCGGGCGCGGCAAATTACCGAGGAGATGAAACTGGCGGCGGCCGAGGCCCTGGCCAGCGTTATCCCCCCCAGGGAGTTGAACGCCGAATACATCATCCCCAGCCTGTTCAATAAGCAGGTGGTGCGGGCGGTGGCCAAAGCGGTGGGGCAGGCTGCCTACAGGGTGGGGGTAGCCCAGCGCTCCCGCCGACGCTACCACTTCACACGGGTATAGTCTAGAGTTCTATCTCCTTCAGGTCAGGGGCGATGTGTAGGGGGGCGCCCGTGAGGGCCTGGACCTCCTGAGGTGTCCAGCCGGGCGCTATTTCCCTGAGCAGAAGGCCCTTCCCCTTCACTACCTCAAGAACCGCCAGGTCGGTAACGATAAGGCTTACACACTCCCGTGCGGTGAGGGGGTAGGTGCACTCCCGCACGATTTTGGGCCGTCCCTGCTTGTCGGTGTGTTCCATAGCCACAATGACCCTTTTGGCCCCCACCGCCAGGTCCATACCACCCCCCACATTGCCGATGCCCCGCTCGGGGTAGAGCCAGTTGGCCAGGTCGCCCCGCTCGGACACTTGGAGGGCGCCCAGGACAGTGATATCTATGTGTCCCCCCCGCATAATGGCGAAGGCGTCGGCCGAGTGGAAGAAGGCCATGCCAGGCACCTTCTTGAGGAACTGCCCGCCGGCGTTTATGAGGTCAATATCCTCCTCACCGGGGTCGGCCAGGGGGCCACACCCCAGCACTCCGCTCTCCGAATGGTAGAGGATCTCCCTCCCCTCGGGCACATACTGGGATACCAGGGTGGGGATACCAATGCCCAGGTTCACCACCGCCCCATCGGGCAGTTCTTTGGCCACCCGCATGGCGATGCCGTCGCGGTCCAGGCGCTGTTTGGTGGGCATAAGGCCTCCCGGAGCGTAAGTTGGCTAAACCCGCCCGCGCTCCCGTTTCCTAGCCTCGTAGGTCTCTGCCAGGATAGGAGTGTCGTCTGGGGGACGCACCACAATACGCTTGACATAAAGGGCCGGGGTGTGCACATGGTCGGGGTCAATACCCCCCGGCTCCACCACCTCATCCACCTCGGCGATGGTGATGCGTGCAGCCGTTGCCATAACCGCATTGAAGTTTCGGGAGGTGCCCCGATAGACCAGGTTCCCCAGCCTATCCGCCTTCCACGCACGGATGAAGGCGAAGTCGGCGGTGAGGGCAGTCTCCAGCAGATATTCCCGCCCGTTGAAGACCCGTTTCTCCTTCCCCCGCTCCAGCAGGGTGCCCACTCCTGTGGGGGTGTAGAAGGCAGGGATGCCCGCCCCGCCCGCGCGGATGCGCTCCACCAAGGTGCCCTGGGGCACCGTCTCAATCTCCAGTTTCCCTTCTCGCCACGCCCGCTCCGCAGCACACAGGACGGACGGGTTGGCGGTAACCGGGAAGGAGGCGATGACCTTGCGCACCTGCCCGCTCTCAATAAGGATGGAGTGGTCTATGTAGCGCTTGCCCCCCGGCATGCCAAAGCCGGCCGCCATAGCGATCCCCGCCGTGTTGGAGATGATGGTCAGGTTCTTCGCCCCGTGCTCCCATAAGGCCAGGATGAGGAAGTGGGGCATCCCCCCGGGGCCTCCGAAGCCGTCCAGGAAGATGGTCGCCCCGTCGGGGATGTCCGCCACCGCCTCCCGGAAAGAAGGGACCACCTTGTTGATGGGCACCCTGTCACCTCGTCTGCGCCTTTTGCTCTGCATTGTATATAATACCCACGCCGCCCTGCAAAGGGGTGAGGGTTAGTGCTAGGATAGAAGCAAAGCCCAGGGAGAGGATGCCTGCATGGCCACCGGAAGTAAGTATGCCCCTCTGCGCCGATTGCTGGAGGTGTATCCTGACATCCGCCTTACCCTGACATTCTCGGAGGTGGAGGAGGGCAAGAGCGAGTGGCGGGAGGCCCTATATCGCTTCCAAGGGGTGGGAAGGCTTCCCAAATCCAGCCGAAAGTATCGGGGGTGGTGGAGCAACGACCGCTCCCATACCCAGGCCCGTGCGTGGCTGGAGGCCGGCTGGCGCGTGGTGGAAGTGGACATGGGCCAGGAGCGGGTTACCTTTGAGCGTGTCCTGGTGGAGCCTCGCTGGAACCCCCAGGCCATAGAACCCAAGTGGCAGGCCCGTTGGGAGGAGGCCGGCCTCCACCGTGTCCCGGACGACGACCCCCGCCCAAAGTGGTATGAGATGACCATGTATCCCTACCCCTCGGGCGACCTGCACATCGGCCACTGGTATGCTATGGCCCCCTCCGATGCCCACGCCCGCTTTCGGCGCATGCAGGGCTACCGTGTCCTGCACCCTATGGGCTTTGACGCCTTCGGTCTCCCAGCGGAGAACGCCGCCATCCGCCACGGTATCCACCCCTTCACCTGGACTATGAACAACATAGAGCGCATGCGTAAGCAACTGCGCTCTATTGGGGCCATTTACGACTGGACGCGGGAGGTGAATACCTGCCTCCCCGAATACTACAAATGGAACCAATGGCTCTTTCTGCAGTTTTACAAGCACGACCTCGCCTACCGCACCCGAGCCCCTGCGGTGTGGTGCCCCTCCTGCCAAACGGTGCTGGCCAACGAGCAGGTGGTGAACGGGCGATGTGAGCGGTGCGATACCCCCATCACCCGGCGAGAGATGGAGCAGTGGTTCCTGCGCATCACCAAATACGCCGAGGAACTGCTGGACTTCTCCGGCCTTATAGACTGGCCGGAACGCATCATTACCATGCAACGCAACTGGATCGGGCGCTCGGAGGGGGTAGAGGTGGGCTTTTCCATCGCCCACCTGGGGGTGCAGGAGAAGGAGGTCCGTGTCTTCACCACCCGCATTGACACTATCTACGGGGTGAGTTTCCTAGTGCTGGCCCCCGAGCACCCTCTGGTGCCCAAACTCACCACGCCCGAACGCCGCGCCCAGGTGGAGGCCTATGTAGAGAACGCCCGCCGGCAGTCGGACATTGAGCGCCTCTCCACCGAGCGGGAGAAAACGGGGGTCTTCCTGGGGACTTATTGCGTCAATCCCTTCAATGGGGAGCGGGTGCCTATCTTTACCGCCGACTATGCGGTCGCCTGGTATGCCACCGGTGCGGTGATGGGGGTGCCCGCCCACGACCAGCGAGACTTCGACTTCGCCCAGAAGTTCGGCCTTCCCATTCCGGTGGTTGTAGCCCCACCGGGCTGGGATGGCCAACCTCTCACCCAGGCTTGGGAAGGGCCGGGAGTGCTGGTGAACTCGGGCCCCTTTACCGGTATGCCCAGCCAGCAGGCCAAAACCGCTATGGCGGATTACGCAGAACGCCAGGGTATAGGCCGGCGCGCCGTAGTCTACCGCATGCGGGACTGGCTAATAAGCCGGCAGCGCTACTGGGGCACTCCCATCCCCGTCGTCTACTGCGACGCCTGTGGGATGGTGCCCGTGCCGGAGAAGGACCTGCCCGTCCTCCTCCCCCTGGATGCCCAGTTCAAGCCCACCGGGGAATCGCCCCTGCTCTACCATGAAGGCTTCCTGCGCACCACCTGTCCCCAGTGCGCACGCCCCGCCCGCCGGGAAACAGATACTATGGATACCTTTGTGGACTCCTCCTGGTATTTCCTGCGGTATGTCAGTCCTCACGACACCCAACGCCCCTGGGACCCCGAGTTGGTCCTGAGGTGGCTCCCCGTTGACCAATACACCGGTGGAGCCGAGCATGCGGTGATGCACCTGTTGTATTCCCGCTTCTTCGTGAAGGCCCTGCGGGACATGGGGCTTCTGCACTTCAGCGAGCCGTTCCTGCGCCTTTATAACCAGGGGGTCATCACCTATCTGGGCGAGAAGATGAGCAAGTCCCGTGGGAATGTAGTTCCGCCGGACCCCTATGTCCAGCGCCTGGGGGCGGATACGGTGCGGGTGTATCTGATGTTCCTGGGGCCGTGGGAGAAGGGCGGCGACTGGTCCGTTTCAGGCATCAACGGCGCTACCCGCTGGCTCAACCGGGTGTGGGAGGTCTTCCGACGCCCTTCCAGCGCGTTGGGGGGCAAGCCCGTTAATGAAGCCTCCCGCCGTGCCCTCCTGCGCAAACTCCACCAGACCATCAAGAAGGTCTACAACGACCTGGACCGCTTCCAGTTCAACACTGCTATCTCGGCCCTCATGGAGTTCACCAGCGCCCTGCAGGACGCCTGGGAGCGAGGCGATGTGGGGGCCGACCTCTGGGAAGAGGCAGTGGAAAAGGGTATTCTGATGCTGGCACCCATCGCCCCTCATATTGCTGAGGAACTGTGGGAGCAGACGGGCCACCCCTTTAGTGTCCACACTCAGCCCTTCCCCAGGTGGAGCGAAGCGCTGGCGGCAGCCGAAACCGTTACCCTGGTGGTGCAGGTGGACGGCAAGGTGCGGGACCGGATTGAGGTGCCTGCCGACCTGCCGGAGGAGGAGGCGAAACGCCTCGCCCTTCAAAGCGCAAACGCCCAGCGTCAACTGAACGGGCGGAAGGTGCAACGGGTAGTGTTCGTCCCCGGGCGGATGCTGGTGAACATCGTTACCGTGCCAGCGCCGTAGAGGTTATCAGGCTTGCTGGGGGAGGGTGGGCCGTCGGGCTGCCAGGAACAGCAGGGAGCCCAAGACCGTTACCGCCGCCGCCACCAGGAAAGCGGGGCGGTAGCCCACCCGGTCGGCCATGACGCCTACGAATAGGGGGCCAGCGACACTCCCCAGGGTGGTAATGATGTTCATCGTCCCCGAAATGGTGGCGAAATACCGGCGCCCAAAATAGTCGCCCCGGATGGCGGTGGTAAGAGGGGCACGGGCGCCCCAGGTAACCCCGTGCAGGACGGCAAAGAGCATAGCCACCAGCAAGTTGTGGGTTACCGCCAGGACCAGCAGGGCAACCCCCTGTCCGGCACTAAGCAAGGCCAGGGCAAGACGCTTGTCCACCTTATCGCCTGTCATTCCCCCGAGCACCTGGGCGGGGATGCCAATAGCAGTGCTCACCGTTACCACCGTGGCAGCGACGGCCAGCGGCAGGCGCACCTCGTTGTCCAGAAAAGGCACCAAGTGCACTACCACAGCGGTAGTGGGGATGAGGGCAACTGCGTGCCCCAGGGAAACCGCCCAAAACGCCCGTGTGCGCACCGCCTGCCAGATGGTAAAGTCCACCGAAGGGATAGCAGTCCCCCCGCCCGTTGCCGTGGGACGGCTGGGAGCGCCATCGGGCAGAAGCCCGAAGTCCTCCGGACGCCGTCTAAGAACCATGGCCATCGGTGCGCCAATCGCCATCACCAGCACTGCAATGGCAACGCTGGTGGTGCGCCAGCCCAGGCCTTCTAGGGCCAGGGCCAGCAGAGGCACCATCAGCCCCCCGATGCTCAAGCCCACACTGAGGAAGGACACAGCGGTCGCACGCCGACGGATGAACCAGTTGTTCACCGCTGTAGAGAGGGTGAGCCACCCCGCCAGGCTAAAGCCTAGGGACATCACCAGGTAACTGGCGTAGAACCAGGTAGGGGTGTGTGTCCTACTGAAGAGGAGGAACCCGATTGCGGACATGGTCAGACCAATGAGCACTACCCGCCGGGGGCCAAGGCGGTCAATCAGGATACCTTCTAACGGCCCCAGCATGCCCCCCTCAACCCTGGACAGAGAGTAGGCGCCGGAGAGCAGTGTTCGGCTCCAGCCGAACTCCCTCTGCAAAGCGACGAAGAAGGTGCCGAATCCGTGGAAGAAGAGCAACCCGAACATAGCCTGAAA
>BEHZ01000079.1 GCA_002923335.1 bacterium HR23
TTCCGATCTGTTACCGAGAGGTCCGGGTGGAAGGTGTGGAGGTTCCGGTTGTTGATGCCGATGACTTCGGCGCCGGCGCTCAAGGCCCGTTCCAGTTCCGCCTCGGAGTGCACCTCTACCAGACATTGGAGCCATAGCCCCTGGGCCTCCCGAAGGAGCAGCCGCAACGCCTCATTCCCCAGGGCGGAGACGATGAGGAGCACCGCATCGGCCCCGTCGGCCCTGGTCTCGTAAAGTTGATAGGGGTCCAGGATGAAATCCTTGCGCAGGACGGGGATACCCAGGGGGTGCACCGCCTCGGCTACGCGGCGCAGGTCGTCTATGCTCCCCTGGAAGTGGCGGTCGGTGAGCACCGAGATGGCCGACGCCCCGCTCCGGGCGTAGGTTTCCGCCAGGGCGACGGGGTCCAGGTGGGGGTTGAGGAGGCCTTTGGAGGGGGAGGCCCGTTTCACTTCGGCGATGAGGCGCACCTCCGGCCCCCACAGAGCGCCTGAGAGGTTGAGGGGTGGGGCCAGGTGCGCCACCTGGCGCTCCAGGGCCGAAAGGGGGAGGCGCTCTTTCTGGGCGTCTATCTCTCGGCGCTTCGCCTCCAGGATGGTTTGCAGGATTGTGGGCATCTTACCTCTCGGTGCTGAGGGGTGCGTGCATCCGTGCCAGGGCCTCCTGCCCCGGGGTCATCCCTTGCCCTCCGCCAAGCGCTGGCTCACTTCTACCCATCGCTCTAGCAGAGCCAGGGCCCGACCGCTGTTCACCGCCTCGGCGGCCAGGGCCAGGCCCTCCCGCAGGCTCCGGGCGATGCCATACACCACCAGCCCGGCGGATGCGTTCAGGAGCACCGCGTCCCGTAGAGGCCCCCGCTCGCCCTGGAGCAGGGAGCGCAGGCGCTGGGCGTTCTCTTTGGCGGTGCCCCCTTTTAGGTCCTCGGGGCGGGCACGGGGAAGGCCTACTTCTTCCGGGACGATGGAGAAGGTGCGCACTCCCGACGCATCTACCTCCCAGACACGGGTGGGGGCGCAGAGGGTTATCTCGTCCAGGCCGTCCTCTCCGTGCACGACCCAGGCACGACGCACCCCCAGGAGGCGGAGCACCTGGGCCATCATCTCCCCCAGGGAAGGGTCGGCCACGCCCAGCACCTGGAACTGGGCACCGGCGGGGTTGGTCAAGGGCCCCAGGATGTTGAACACGGTGCGCACCCCCAACTCCCGGCGGACCGGCCCCGCAAACTTCATGGCGGGGTGGAAAACGGGGGCAAAGCAGAAGCCGATGCCCACCTCCCGGATGCAGTGGGCCACTCCCTGAGGCCCCAGGTCAATGCGCACCCCGCACGCCTCCAGGAGGTCGGCGCTCCCTGAGGCGCTGGACACCGCCCGGTTACCGTGTTTTGCCACTTTGACGCCCACGGCGGAGCAGACCAGGGCAGAGGCGGTGGAGATGTTGAAAGTGCCGGAGCGGTCGCCTCCGGTCCCGCAGGTGTCCAGCAGGGGGAAGGGGACATCCACCCGCAGGGCCTTGGCCCGCATGGCCTGGGCCATCCCCGCCACCTCTTCCGGCGTCTCCCCCTTCATGCGCAAGGCGACCAGGAAGCCGGCGATTTGGGCCGGGGTTGCCTGGCCTTCCATAATCATGGCCATAGCCTGGGAGGCTTGGGCCTGGGAGAGGGGGCGGTGAGCCAGCAACTGCTCCAGGAAGGCACGCATAAACAGCACACTCCCCGTGTGGGGACCTTTCCCTCATTGTAAGGGAAGGGCAGGGGCCCCTCAAGCGCCGAAGCCCTGCCCCGGTCTAAAAGCCCAGCCCCTGGGCCTTGAGGCTCACCCATTGCCCCTTGCCCACAACGATGTGGTCCAGGACCTCAATGTCCAGCAGACGGCCTGCCGAGACCAGGCGGCGGGTGGTTTCCACGTCGTCGGCGCTCGGGGTGGGGTCGCCCGAGGGGTGGTTGTGCACGACGATAATGGAGGGGCAGGTATGGCGCACCGCCTCCCGGAAGACCTCGGCGGGGCGCACCAGAGCAGTGTTCACGTTCCCCCGGTAGACTTCGTGCACCCCCAGCACCTGGTTACGGGTGTTCAGAAGCACCACCCGCAGGCTCTCCTGGGGCAGGAGGGACATATCCGCCATGACCAGGGAGACCACATCCTGAGGGCCACGGATGGCGGGGCGTTCCTCGGGAGGAAGGGAGAGGAGGCGCTTGCCCAACTCCAGCGCTGCGTGCACCTGGGCGGCCTTGGCCAGGCCCAGCCCTTTCACCCGCTCCAACTCGGCGAAGGAGGCGCTGGCCAGTCCCCCCAACCCCCCAAAGGTAGCCAGCAGGCGCTGGGCCAGGGCCAGTGCGCTTTCTCCCGCCTGGCCGGTGCGCAAAAGGATGGCCAACAGTTCGGCATGGCTGAGGGCCCCCGGCCCCATACTGCGCAGGCGTTCCCGAGGGCGCTCGGCAACGGGCAGGTCGTGAATGCGGGGTGGGCCGGGGCCTTTGCCTTGGGCAGGGGATGCCATGTCTGCCTCCCACAGGGAAAGGATAAACACCCCGCTTCTCCAACGCAACAGCCAAGGCCTCATCCCTGGGCATCGTTACGAGGGTGCAGGGGGCGCCTTTAGCGGGAGAGTTCCCAGTGGGTTGTAACGGGGCCATCCGGTGCGAGCCATACCTCCCGGAAGTGGGTGCTCTCCCCATCGGTGGCGGTGATGTGGAAGACCGCTATCACCTGCACACGGGCGGTGGGCCATACCGCTACAGGGGTAGGGAACTCATTGAAGGTGAGTTGCGCCTCGTTCCAGTAGTCGCCGGGCGGCGCAGTTGCCCTGGCCTGGAAGAAGATGACCTTGCTCTCCCCCGGCTGGAGGCGCTTCTTGGGGGAGAAGGTCCAGTCCAGGCGTTCCCCTCCCTGCACCCGGGTAATAGAGGGGTCGGCGGTGGTGAGGTCGCCCCCCGTGGAGCCGGCTATGTAGGTAAAACCCGGCGGCAAGAAGTCCCGCACCCGCCCCAGGTTCACCGCCACCGAGCCGATGTTGCGCACCCTGAGGGTATAGGTTACCACCCCTCCCGCGTGCACCACCACCTCATAGGCAGGGGGCTGGGTGGCGGTGGAGGCGTCTTTAGAGAGGGCGACGGCCGGCCCGGCACACAGGTCGTTGGCCGGCGAGCCCACACGGATACCGGCGGTCTTTCCACTGCTGGTGCGATAGCCGGCCGGGTCTACCCACGCTTCGTTGCAGTAGTTTCCTGTCCCCACGCTGGCCTGGGCGGAGAACATGAGGGTTGTGGTGGCGCCGGGGAGCAGGCGTATCCCCTGCCCGCTCAGGTCCCAGGTGAGAACACCGTCGTCCAGCGTGGGGTCATGGGTGGTCAGGCCACGGGTGGAGCCGGGCACATAGGTGAAGCCGGGGGGCAGAGCATCGTGGACGCTGTCCAGGGGGCTTTCCTGCCTCCCACGGTTCTGCACCGTGATGGTGTAGGTGTAGGTGGTGGGCGTATTGGGTGGGGCAGAGGTGGGGGTAACCCCTTTGCTGGCTGGAAGCCGGGGGCGGCTGTCGGCCCCAGGGGGAGGTGGGGGGCCAAGGGGCTCCGCCGGCCGACGCACCGACACCGAGACCGCTCGGCCGTTGAGGGTCAGGGTGTAGGTGTCTGGGGCGCCCTGAGGGATGCTGTCGGCATAGCCTGGCTCGTGCCGCAGACGGTAGAAGGCGTGCTCGCCCCCGCCCAGGACCGCATACTGACTTTGGGCGGTGCGGGCCTTCATGGCGGAATCCCGTGCCAGGGTGGTGGCCAGGGCCAGGAGGGCGCTCACCAAGGGCACTGCCAGGGCCATAAAGGCCAACACCAGGACCAGCACAGCCCCGCGTTCCCCCTTCACCGCAGGCCCCGCAGATAGGTTTGGAGAGTGCCCTCCCGCTCATCGCCGTGGGGTGTGCGCACCCGCAGGGAGAAGGTCAGCACCTTTCCCGACAGGGAAAAGCCCCCTCCCGTTACCTGAGAGGCCAGGACGGTCTGCACGCCTCCGGCCTCCCGCACCAGGGTGCCCCCGGAAAGGGAATAGGTTACGGCGTGGAGGGTGCCCGTGCGGTCCGTCCAGGTGAGGGTAACACTCTGGGCAGGGGGTGCCCCGTTCACAAGGGTGAGGGAGTGGGCGTTCAGGGCGTCTTGGGCGAACCAACCGAAGGCCTGGCGCATCTGGCGGGTCGCCTCCGTCTGCCCCTGCCAGGTGCGCTGAAGGGAGAGGGCGTGGAAGATGGCTTGCCCCACCATTCCCACCGCCAAGGTGGAGATGCCCACTGCCACTACCACCTCGGCCAGGGCAGTGCCCCCCGCCCCGGCCCATAGAGCGGTGAGGGCTTCCCAGAGGTGGCATCGTCTTCCGGCCATGCGCGCCCCTAGGGTTGGGAGCGGAGGGTCTCCAGTGTGAACACTGCACGGTCCTCGTAGTCTACCCGAACCACCACCCGCTCCAGGCGAGGGTCGCCGGGCACATAGACCTCCGCCGTGGCGACGACGGTATAGCCTGGGGGGGTCTCTATGGGGGGATAGGTGGCAGGCGGGGGGAGATAAGGGGTAGAGAAGGTATACTCCATCTGGGAGCGGGCCACCCGCTCCGCTATGGCCTGCCGTTCCAAGCGGGCGCCAGAGGAGCGCAGGGTAGAGACCCCTGCCAGCACCGCCGTGCCGAGCATGGCGAACACCATCACGGCGATAACCGTCTCGGCCAGGATGGCGCCCGCCTGGTCTTTCCCGGACATCCCTTCCCCTCTACGCCCATCCTATCACCCGCCGTCTGCCTGCGCATCGTCCAATAGTCCCAGGACGGACGAAGGGCTATGCCTGGGGCCCTCTGGGGGAACTTCTCTCCCTCTGGCCGGTCAGCCCAAGGAAGATTTCAAGACCTCCAAACCCTTTTCACACCAATAGAGGGTTAGGATGGGGGCAAAAGAACAGGCCAAGCGGTGGTGGAAGGAGACAGGCCATGGCGACTGCAGGCGCCCTGCGCTCCAACCGACGGATGAGCCTCCCCGTAGAAGGGGACCTTGCCCAGGAGTGCCCCCTGAGCATAGTCCACATCAACGGGGGGGTAGTAATTCGGCCCCGGCAGGGGGCCCGGGTGCCGGCCGATGTGCGCCCCCTGACCCCACGGGAGCGGGAGGTGCTGGCTTTGGTGGCCGAGGGCTACTCCAACAAGCGTATCGCCGGCCGTTTGGGGATCTCGGAGCGCACCGTCAAGCAACACCTCACCTGGATTATGACCAAACTCCAGGCCAGCGACCGCACCCATGCGGTGGTAACCGCTGTGCGCTTGGGCTGGTTGGCCATTTAGCAAACGGGCGATGTATCCATAGCCGAGGCACGCAGGAGGCGACAGATGGCGAGCAACCCGGGCGCTTCGAAGCCGATGCCCAACGGTATGGGCCAGTTCTTTGGCGCTTCCGAGGTGTTCAACCAGCAGGTAGCCCGGCAGATGACCGCCGTCCTAGAGGCCCTTCCCCATTTACAACCCGGCGCGACCGAAGTGAGAGGGCAGAGAGACGGCCTGGTCTTCTCCTCTCCTGTGCCCCCTCCCCCCTCGGCCGATGCACCTGCGCACGCTGTCCCTTCTCCCCCTGGGGAGGATGCCTCCCCGGCATCTGAGGAGAGCCTTTACGAAGGCACCGTCCAGGTGCATATCCGGGCGGGGGGGAATGTGCGGGAGGTGGTGCACTTCGTCCGTGTGCTCTGCCAGCGCACCGAGGTGCGCCTGCTCCGCCTGGTGAGCGACCGCTTCAGCGGGGCCACCGACCTCTGGCTGGCCCTGCGGGAGCCTCTACCCCTCCTGGAGATCGTTGGGCAGGTGGCGGGGGTGCGGGAGGCGCGGCCCGGCGAGGGCAGCCGCCTGGAGGTCTGCCTGGCCCCGGAGACGCTCCCGGCTGTGGCGTGAGCGCCCCCGCTCTGCGTTGATGTTCACCTTTAGGCCCGCTCGGCAGGACTGGCAATGAGCGCTTTCCTGGACAGCCCGGGCAAGGGCACGCGTGGCGCAGTGGGGGAAGTGCTGGGTAACGCATCGCCCTCTGGCACGGGGGTGGGCGTAGCACCGGTTCCTGACACCAGGGGCTCCCTCCCGTGGGCATCCCCCCGCCGAGGTCCCCTTGCCCTGGCCGAGATGCTGGTGGACGCCGGCCTCCTGGCACCGGACCAGGTGGAGAAGGCGTGGGAGACGGCCCGGCGGGAGGGGCGCCCCCTCTGGCGCATCCTGGTGCGGGACGGCCTGGTCTTTTCCCGGGACCTGGCTATCCTCACGGCGGTTTATCTGGGCATTCCCCTGCTGGACTTGCGCTCCCAGCGCATGGAACCGGAGGCGGTGGCCCTTCTGCCGGAGGAGGTGGCACGGCGGTATGTGGCCCTCCCCCTGCACAGGGAGGGGAACTGCCTCACCGTCGCCGTCCCGGACCCCACCGACCTGATGGCTCTCCAGGCCATCGCCGTGCGCAGTGGGTGCGCTGTGGTGCCGGTGGTGGCCGTCGCCGAGGATATACAGGAGCATATAGATATCGCTTACCGCCGTGCCCAGGAGGCGCAGGAGCGGGTGCAGACCGTTTCCCAGCGGGGCGGGGGTTACTCGTCGGCCTCCCCCGCCCAGATTATTGACACCCTGGTGCAGAGGGCCCTGCAAGACCGTGCCTCGGATATCCATATCGTTCCGGGGGAGGAGGTGGTGCGGATTCGCTTCCGTATAGACGGCATCCTCCACGATGTGCTGGCCCTGCCTCTGGACGTGCACCCCAGCCTCTTGTCCCGCCTGAAGGTGATGTCGGGGATGAACATCGCCGAACGGCGTCGTCCCCAGGATGGCCACTTCACCTTTGAAGGGGGAAGCCAGAAGGTGGATGTGCGGGTGGCGGTGAGCAACACGGTGCAGGGGGAGATGGCGGTGCTCCGCCTGCTGGATAAGCGCTTCACTCTGCTGGGGCTAGACCAGTTGGGGATGAGCCCCCAGGCCCTAGAGCGCTATCGTCGCCTCCTGCGCCTGCCCTACGGGATGCTCATCGTCTGCGGGCCGACGGGCGCCGGCAAGAGCACCACCCTTTACGCTTCCATCCTGCAGATGGACAGGCGGGAGCAGAATGTCATCTCCATTGAAGACCCTGTGGAATACCGTATCAACGGCGTCAACCAGATGCAGGTGCACCCCGAGGCGGGCATCACCTTCGCGACCCAACTGCGCAGTATTTTGCGCCTGGACCCCAATGTCATCTTTGTGGGGGAGATACGGGACCAGGAGACGGCGGTCATTGCTACTCAGGCTGCCCTGACCGGCCACCTGGTGCTCACCTCCCTGCACGCCAACGATGCGGTATCTGCCCTCCAGCGTTTGCGGGACCTGGGGGTGGCTCCCTACCTTATCGCCTCGGCGGTCGTGGGGGTGGTGGCTCAGCGGATGGTGCGGGTGGTGTGCAACGGATGCAAGGCCCTGATGCCCCGCCCTTTAGCCGAGCAACAGGCCTACTTTGCCGAGATGCAGGAGATGCGTAAGGAGTTCTTCTATGGCTCCGGGTGCAACCTGTGCGCCCACACGGGCTACCGGGGGCGCACAGGGGTGTTTGAGGTGCTGGTGATGACCGAGGCCTTGCGCCGGGCCTTCCTGGCCGATGAGGAGCGCTCCCGCCTGTGGGGGCAGGCCGTCCACGATGGCATGGTCCCCCTGCGTCGGGAGGGGATGCTGAAGGTCCGGCAGGGCGTCACCACCCCCTATGAGGTGATGCGCGTCTTGGCCAACCTGGACTAGCCATGCTCTTCCGCTACGAAGCCTATAGCCGACACGCGGGGATAGTGCGGGGGCGGGTGGAGGCCCAGGATAGGGCGGAAGCCCACGCCCTGGTGCTTCAGCAGGGCTATAAGCCCCTGAAGATCGCCCCTGCCCGTCGGCTTCCGCCTATGGAAGACCTCTTCCCCTCCCTCTTTACGGTGCCGACGCCCGACCTGGTGCGCTTGGCACGCCAGTTGGCCACTATGCTGGCCAGCGGGGGGAGCCTTTTGCGGGTGCTGGCCCTTCTGCAGAGGGAGGCACGCAATCCCCTGCTCCGCCGAACCCTTTCCGCCATCGCCAAGACCCTGGATCAGGGGGGAAGCCTCTCCACCGCCCTTGCCCAGCACCCTCAGGTCTTCAGTCCCCTCTTCGTGAGCGTGGTGCGGGCGGGGGAGCATACGGGGCGTCTCGCCCCGGCCCTGGAGCATATGGCCGATATGCTGGAGCGGGAGCACCAGGCCCGGCAGAAGGTGGTGCGGGCGCTGACATACCCCGCCCTTATTACGGGCCTTTCCGCCCTCACCCTGGGGGTGCTGGTAACCGTGGCCTTGCCCCCTTTGCTGAAGGTGTTTGATCAGATGGGGGCGAGCCTCCCCCTGGCCACTCGCCTCATCCTGGGCCTCGTGACGGGGGCGCGGGAGCATTTCCTCCCCCTCTTTCTAGGGGCTAT
>BEHZ01000080.1 GCA_002923335.1 bacterium HR23
GGATCACCCACTGGGCGGCCTGGTGGGGGCTGAAGCGCTCCCCACAAGTGAAAATGTCCACCGCCGCATAGCCATACTCCGGCCAGGTGTGGATGCAGAGATGGCTCTCGGCGATGGCCACCACCCCCGTGACGCCCACGGGATGAAACTTGTGGAAGGTCTCCCCAATGACCGTTGCCCCGGCCAGGCGTGCCGCCTCCAGAAGGGTCTGCCGTATATGGGACAGGTCATCCAGCAGGTGGGGGTTGCATCCCCTCAGTTCCAGGATGAGATGCCGACCGAGCGCCTGCAATCACCTTCCCTCCTTGTAATGGTCAGCAATATTTCATTATACCCCCCCGTCCCCGGCGTGGCTACGGGCTGTGGGGCGTTGCGCAAAGCCCGCGCGCCTGCCCAGGGAAGGGGAAAAACGGGGTTATGTTCCCAGGCCCCCGCCTGGGGCACAGTCCCCAGAACCCCCGTTGGGGAGAGGCCAGGTGTGTGTAAGCGTCGTGGCGCTTGAAGGATGGGGAGGGGTGTGCTACTATTCTGTCATAGTTAGCGCCTTCACGAGGTGGGCGGTGTCCTCGCATCAGGAAGACCTGCGCCAGCGCATCCGTCAGGCCATCGCCGGCCAGCCCCAACCCACGGTTACCATCCTTTCCTCCCTGCTGGCGGTGCAGGACGCCTTGGGGTGGCTCCCCGCCGAAGCCATAGAGGAGGTGGCGACCCGCACCGGCGCCACCATCAACGATGTGTGGGCGGTGGCTTCCTTCTACACCAACTTTCGCTTCTCCCCGCCTGGTCCCCACACGGTAGAGGTGTGCTGGGGGCCTACCTGCCACCTCTTGGGTGCCCAGGCCATTCTGCAGGCGGTGCAGGAGGCCGTGGGCCTCCCGGGCGAAGGGGATACCCCCGACGGACGCTACTCCCTGAAACTCAACACCTGCCTGGGGGCGTGCGCCCAGGCTCCCGCCTTGGCCCTGGGCCACCGCATCTACGGGCGCATGACCCCCGAGACCGCCCGCCGGCTGGTTGAGGGTGTGAACCAGGGGGAGGCCTCATGAGCACCTACGCTACTCTGGAACAGGAGGCCCGCTCCCAGTGGGAGGCCCTGCAGGGTCGCCCCTGGCTGAGGGTGGGGATGGCCATCTGCGGGAGGTCGGCCGGTGCCCAGGAGGTGCTGGACGCCCTGCGCCGGGCGCTGGAGCGCCACGGCCTCCCGGCCACGCTGACCCCCGTGGGGTGCCTCGGCCTCTGCTTCGCCGAGCCGTTGGTGGACATCCAGAAGCCGGGCCGACCTCGCATCTTCTACCAGAGGGTAACACCTCAGAGCGCCGAGGCCCTGGTGGAGGACTACCTGCTGCGGGACAACCCCCGCCCCGACCTGGCCTTGGGCACCCTGGGGGGGCAGGTGGCGGGAATCCCCCCGCTGGAGGAGCACCCCGCCTGGAAGCCCCAGGTGCGCATCGCCACCCGTAACTGCGGAACGGTGGAGCCGGCCAACCTGTGGCACTACATCGCCAACGGGGGCTACCGGGGCCTGGCCAAAGTCCTGGCGGAGATGAAACCTGCCCAGGTGATTGAGGAGGTGAGCAAGTCGGGCCTGCGGGGTCGGGGGGGCGCCGCCTTCCCCACAGGCACCAAATGGAACTTCCTGGCCCGTGCGCCCGGCCCCACCAAATACATCCTGGTGAACTGCGAAGAGGGCGACCCCGGCGCCTTCAACGACAAGGGCATCTTGGAGAGCGACCCCTTCACCCTCATTGAGGGGTGTACCATCGCCGGCTACGCCACCGGGGCCAGCAAGGGCTATGTCTTCATCCGCCACGGCCACGAGGGGCCTATTACCCTTACCCGCAAGGCCATCGCCGAAGCCTATAAGGCCGGCCTGCTGGGCCAGAACATCCTAGGGAGCGGTTTCTCCTTTGATATGGAGGTGGTCCTCACCGGCGAGTCCTATGTCTCCGGCGAGGAGACGGCGCTGATGGAGGCCATAGAGGGGAAGCGGGCCATGCCCCGCTCCCGTCCGCCCTTCCCCGCCCAGGTGGGGTTGTGGGGTAAGCCTAGCAATATCAACAATGTCAAGACCCTCTCCTATGTGCCGGAGATCGTGGCCAAAGGCGGGGCGTGGTTCGCCGGCATCGGCACCGAGCGGAGCAAGGGGACCGCTATCGTATGCCTGTCGGGGCATATTACCCGCCCCGGCTGGTATGAGGTCCCCTTTGGCCTCACCCTTCGCCAGGTGGTGGAAGGGATCGGTGGGGGCACCAGCACGGGGCGGCCTATCAAACTCCTCCAGACGGGGGGGCCGTTGGGGGGCGTGCTGGGGGCGGAACGCCTGGATATCGCCCTGGACTTTGACGGGATGGCCCAGGCGGGGGCCATCTTCGGCTCCGGGGGCGTTATCGTTGCCGACGACACCACCTGCGCCGTGGACATGGTGCGTAACCTGGTGGCCTTCTGCCAGTTTGAGTCCTGCGGAAAGTGCTTCCCATGTCGTTTGGGGTTCACCCATATGCTAGAGGTGCTGGAGCGTATCGCCACGGGCCAGGGGCGCCCTGCCGACCTGGAGGCCATGCGCACCATCGGTCAGGCCATGTCCCTGGGCTCCCTGTGTGGACACGGACAGTTGGGCTTCAACCCCGTCCAGTCAGCCTTGCGCTTCTGCGCGGACGACTTCCGCATCCATATAGAGGAGGGGCGGTGCCCCACCGGGGCGTGCCGGCCCGTCCTCTCCCTGCCCCGGCGCACCCGTCCACAACCCGTAGGGGGATGGTATGCCCGACACGCTTACGCTCACCATTGACGGCAAAGAGGTAACTGCTCGCCCGGGTCAAACCCTCCTGCAGGCCGCTCTGGACAACGGCATCTACATCCCCTACCTGTGCTATTTCCCGGGGATGAAGCCCTGGGGGGCGTGCCGGATGTGTGTGGTGGAGATTGAAGGGGCGCGAGGCACCCCCGCCTCCTGCACCACTCCGGTGGCCGATAAAATGGTGGTGAAGACCAACACCCCCCTGGTCCATTCCCTGCGCCAGGGTATCCTGGAACTCCTTCTCTCCGAGCACCCTCACGGGTGCCTCACCTGCCACCGTATTGAACTGTGCGGGCCCACCGACATCTGTCTGCGCCATATCCGGGTTACCGACCGTTGCGTGGTGTGCCCCAAGAACGAGCGGTGTGAGTTGAAGGACACGGTGCGTTTCGTGGGCGTCCCTCTGGAGACGCCCCTCCCCTACAACTACCGCAACCTGCCCATAGAGGTGCGCGACCCCTTCTACGACCGGGACTACAACCTCTGTATCGTGTGTGCACGGTGTGTGCGGGCGTGCGACGAACTGCGGGGGGACGACGCCATCTGTATGGTAGAGCGCTCCGGCACTGTGCTGGTGGGCACCTCCCGGGGCACATCTCTGCTGGAATCGGGGTGCGAGTTCTGCGGGGCGTGCATTGATGTGTGCCCGGTGGGGGCGCTGGTGGAGCGCAAGTGGAAATGGGAGAAGGCCACCACCACGGCTTTTACCACCTGCCCCAACTGCCCTGTGGGGTGCCAGATGAAGATAGAGGTCGACCGGCGGGGACGCCTCATTCGTGCCATTGGTGATTGGAATGCCCCCAACGGGGGGATGCTCTGCTACAAGGGCAAGTTCGGCCTGGAGTTTGTGAATAACCCCTCTTCTCTGCGCCGACCCCTGGTGCGCAAGGATAGCCACCTGCAGGAGGTCTCCTGGGAGGAGGCACTGGCGTATACCGCCCAGCGCCTGGCCGCCTACAAGGGCTCTTATGCCGTCCTGCTGGGCCTGCGGGCCACCAACGAAGACGCCTACCTGGCCCAGAAGTTCGCCCGCCTGGCCATGGCCAGCAACGCGGTTGACGCCTCTTACGACACCCGCCCCTACCTGCGTCGCCCCTTGCTGGAGGCTCTAGGGGCCTTTGCCCCCACCGGGAGTATCTCCGCCCTCGCCGGTGCCCGCTGTTTCCTGGTGGTGAACAGCAACATCACCGAGGAGCACAATGTGGCGGGGGTGCCCATCAAACGGGCCAGGAAGGCGAACACCGCCCGCCTGGTGGTGCTAGACCCCCGGGAGGTGGAACTGACCCGCTACGCCGACCTGTGGCTCCGCCCTTACCCTGGCACCGAGCACCTGGTGCTGGGCGCGCTGGTGCGCCTCCTGCTGGAGGAGGGGCTGGAAAGGAAGGAGGCAGTGGGGACAGTGGAGGGGTTGGATGCCCTGCGTCTGCAGGTCCAGCAGTTTGACCCGGCCCAGGTGTCTGTCCGCTCGGGCGTGCCGGTAGAGGAGATGCGCCGGGCGGTGCGTCTGCTGGCCGGTGGGCACCCCTGCGCCTTCCTGTATGCCCTAGACAACCTGGCACCCGCCCCGGCCGAATCGGCTTCCCGTGCCATAGTGAACCTGGCCCTTCTCACGGGCAACGAGGGGTGGCTCTTCCCCTTGCCCCCCGGCACCAACCAGCAGGGCTTCCTGGATATGGGGGCGCTGGCCGGCGCCCTCCCCGGCCACATGGCGGTGGACGACGCCTCGGCCCGTCAGGTCCTCGCCCAGGTGTGGGGTGCTCAGGTGCCCGATGCCCCGGCAGTGGACTTCGCCGGTATCCTGGCGGGGGTGGCCAGCAAGAGGATCCGGGCGGTGCAGGTGGTCGGGGGAAGCCCGGGTCTGGACACAGCGGTTGTCCACACCCTCGCCTCGGCCGAGTTCCTTGTGGTGCACGAGCATACCCTTTCGCCCCTGGCACGCCTGGCGGATGTGGTCTTCCCCTCGGCCACCTTCGCTCAGCGGGATGGCACCTATACCAGCCTGGACCGGCGCGTTCAGCGGGTGCGCCGGGCGGTGCCTCCGCGGGGGGAAGAGCGTCCCGACTGGCAGGTCTTCGCCCTGCTGGGCCAAAGGCTGGGGGTGGGGGGATTCGCCTTCGCCTCCTGGGAAGAGGTGTGGCGGGAAATAACCCAGGTGGTGCCCCTCTATGCCGGCGTGGGGATGGGAAGCCCCTGGCCCCTTACCCCCCAGCGGAAGCGCCTCCTGCCCTTGGAGGTGGTGGCGCCCTCCCCCGTGGGCAACCACGACTTCCCTCTGGCCCTGGTGGTAGGGCGGGTGCTCCTGCAAGAAGGGCGTCCTGTGCAGGTGGTGCGCAGTGGGCGCCTCAACGCCATTGAGCGGGAGGAGGTGGTGGAGGTGCACCCGGAGGACGCCCGGCGATGGGGCGTCTCCGAGGGGGCGCTGGTGGAGGTGGTAACCCCCCAGGGGCGTCAGCGGGCACGGGTGCGGGTGGCGGGCAAAGTCCCTGGCATGGTAAGCATCACCCACCTCTTTGGACAACTGGCGGTGCAGTTGGCCTCCTCCGAGGCGGTAGACCCTATGCTGGCGGTGCCGAGGTTGGAGGTGCTCCCCGCCCGCCTGGAGCCGGTGGGGGCGTAGCCCCCTAGTGCCAGGTCTCCTCTCGTAGGGAACGGCTTTGGAGGCGCTTCTGGTGCTGGGCCAGGCGGGCCTCTTCGTTGGTGGGGCGGTAGGTGTGCAGGAAAGCCTCCTGCCAAGCGGGGAAACGCCCCTCTAGGATGGCCTGCCGTGCCTGGGCCACCAGGCGCTGGTAGAAGCGCAGGTTGTGCAGGCTGGCCAGGCGGTAGGCCAGCAGTTCCTGGGCACGGAAGAGGTGGTGCACATACCCCGCCGAGAAGTGGGCGCAGGTGAAGCAGTCGCATCCCTCCTCCAGGGGGCCTCGCTCCACACGCCATCGGGCCGAGGTGATGTCTACACGCCCCCGGTGGGTGTAGATGCCCCCCGTGCGCCCCGCCCGGGTGGGCAGGACGCAATCAAACAGGTCATAGCCCATGCCGATGCATCGCACCAGGTCGTCGGGGGCGCCCACACCCATGAGGTAGC
Source organism: bacterium HR23 (assembly GCA_002923335.1). Classification (GTDB taxonomy): domain Bacteria; phylum Chloroflexota; class Dehalococcoidia; order Lucifugimonadales; family HRBIN23; genus HRBIN23. The sequence continues at coordinate 5,877 of BEHZ01000080.1, forward strand.
GAGGCTTGTGGGTGGGGAGCAGGAGGGCAGTGAACTGGGCCAGGGAGAGGAAGAGGTCTTTCGCCTCGCCCACCGAGAGCCCGCCCACCGCATACCCCTCGCAGTTCAGGGCCACCAGCCCCTCGGCCGAGGCACGGCGAAGGGCGAGGTCGTGCCCCCCTTGAACAATGGCGAAGAGGGCCTGGTCGGCCCGACGGCGGGCGTGAAGACAGCGCTCGGCCCAGCGCTGGGTGCGCGCCACCGCCTGCTCCAGGGCGTCTCGGGGCGCTCCGTAGGGGAGGCACTCGTCCAGGCAGGTAATAAGGTCGGCTCCGAGACCCTCCTGGTTGCGGATGGCGGTCTCCGGGGTCAGCCAGTGGGTGGAGCCGTCGAGGTGCGACTGGAAGAGGATGCCCTCCTCCGTTACCTTGCGGAGGTCCCCCAGGGAGTAGACCTGGAAGCCCCCCGAATCGGTCAGGAGGGGGCCGTCCCAGCCCATAAAGGCGTGGAGGCCCCCAAAGGCCTCCACCACCTCCACCCCGGGGCGCAGGGCCAGGTGGTAAGCGTTGCACAGGAGGATGTGGCTTCCACAGGCACGGGCCTCAGCGGGCGTGAGGGCTTTGACACTCGCCTGGGTGGCGACGGGCATGAAGGCCGGGGTGGGGATGGTGCCATGCGGGGTGGTCAGCAGGGCCGCCCGAGCGGTGCCACAGGTGGCCTCCAGACGGAAGGAGAAGGTATCCACGCCTCCTTTACCCCCCTATCCATCGGTCCAAAGGCATGGCCAGGAAGACAACCCCCAGGAAGGGGTAGGCCGTCAGGCGGAAGGAGCGGATGGCCAGGGCAGGGGTGGGGGAACGGGCCATACGCCAGCACGCCAGGCAGAGCAGGAGACCCACGGCCCCTGCACTGGCCCCAAAGAGGGGGCCGAAACCCCCTATCCACGCCAGCGCCCCCACCACGACCAGCAACCCCACCGCCAGGGCAAAGCATAGCCACGGCGCAACCCTCTGCCCCTTGTCCAGGGGGAAGATGTTCACCCCGGCCCGGAGGTAGTCCTCTCGGTAGGCCAGCATCAGTGTCCACACGTGGAGGGGCACCCACAGGGCGACCAGCAGGGAGAGCAGGCCAAAGAGGGGCGTAACCTCCGGCCGGAAGGCGAACCATGCTACCCATACCGGGCCACAGGAGGACACCGCTCCCAGGAAGTGGGTAGCCCAGGTCTTGCGGGCCACCAGAGAACACGCCAGGGCAAGCGCCCCGGCTCCGAAGGCCCAGGGGTGCAGTGCCCATGCCATCCCCAGGGCAGTAGCGGTCAGGCCGGCGCACCATACCCACGCCTGTGCCGGCCCCAGCAGGCCGGCGGGGAGCACCCGCCCCCGGGTTCGGCGCATCCGGGCGTCCACTCCCCTGTCCAGACAGTTGGTCAAGCCGTTGGCGCCGGCGCTGCCCAACAACACCGCCGTTCCGGCCAGGAGAAAACGCCCCAAGGAGGGGTGGAGGCCCGTCGCCACCAGAGCGGTCATCCACCCCATCAGGGACAGGAGGAGGGTCTCCCTCGGCTTGAGCACCTGGATATAGGCCATGGCACGGCGCAGGAGGGGGATGCGTTGCGCTTCCGCTGGCGCCGGGGCGAGCGTGGGCACATCGTCCTCCAGGAGGCTCTCTTGCTAGTATAGAGCCAGATAGGGCGTGGTATACTGGCGCTGGGGGTGCTGGGCGGGGTATGCGCTTCTGGATAGGGAAAGGCATGCGACCGAAGGACATGGTTACCGGCCTGCGGGAGGCCCTGCAGGACCTGCTGGTGCCGGAACTGCGTGCCATCGCCACGAAGGTGGACGAGAACACGAAGCAGATTCAGGCCGTCAGCGAGCGCCTGGACCGCTTCACTCAGGTGGTAGAGGAGCGCTTCGCCACCGCCCGCCAGGAGAGCGATAGCCGTTTCCTGGCCCTTTTGGAAGAGACGAAGGCTCTGCGTCAGGAGATGAATGAGCGCTTTTTGCAGGTAGAGGCCCGCTTCGCCAAGATGGACGAGCGGTTTGCCAAGGTAGACGAGCGCTTTGAGGCCCTCCGCCAGGAGACCAACGCCCGCTTTGAGGCGCTCCAGCGGGAGATGGATGAGCGCTTCGCCAGGGTGGACGCCCGCTTTGAGGCGCTCCAGCGGGAGATGAACGAGCGCTTCGCCAAGGTGGACGAGCGTTTCCTCAAGGTGGAAGAGCAGATCGCCGACCTGCGCAAAGACATGGCGTCCATGAACGGCAAACTGGACCTTATCGTCGGCCACATCGTCGACTTCAAGACCCTCTCCCAGGTGGTGGTGCGCCTGGATCTGCTGGAGAAGCGGGTGGACGCCCTCGCCCAGCGCCTCGCCGAGGGCTCCTCCTAACCGACCCCATGACCCTGCGTGTTGGTATCATCGGCTACCCTGTGCGCCACTCCCTTTCGCCGGCCATGCACCAGGCGGGCTTCTCTGCCCTGGGCCTGAACATACGCTACGAGATGTGGGAGACCCCTCCCGAATCTCTTCCCCAACGCATCCAAAGTCTGCGGGAGG
>BEHZ01000081.1 GCA_002923335.1 bacterium HR23
CAGCCCTTCCCCGGCCCAGGCCTGGCTATCCGCATTATCGGCGAAGTTACCCCAGAAAAACTGGAGGTGTTGCGGGCCTGCGATTGGATCGTAATGGACGAGATCAAGGCTGCCAACCTTTACCGCCAGTTGTGGCAGTCCTTTGCCATCCTGACCAATGTGCGCACCGTTGGGGTTATGGGCGATTACCGCACCTACGGGTATGTGGTAGCCATCCGGGCGGTTACCTCGGAGGACGCCATGACCGCCAACTGGGCACGCCTCCCTTACGAAGTGCTGGCCCGCATCTCTAACCGCATCGTCAACGAGGTGCCCCAGGTGAACCGAGTGGTCTACGACATCACCTCCAAACCCCCCGGCACTATTGAGTGGGAGTAAGGCCATGCCCACCGGGGAGCAGACCTACACCGTCCCACAAGCCGCACGCCTGCTGGGCCTCCCCCCAGAGCACCTGCGTCGTGCCCTGCGGGAGGGGACATTGGTGGGCACCAAACGGGGCAGTCAGTGGGTGATTCCCCGGTCGGCCCTGGAGGCGTGGGCGAAGGCCCGAGGCCTCCAAATACCCCAGCCGTGAAGTCCAGCGCTATCCCCTTCCGTCTGGAGCGGAGGCCCGATGGGCAGTGGGAAGCCCATTGCCCCTCGCTGGGGGTCTCCGCCTCTGCTCCGAGCCAGGCTGAGGCCCTGGCCCGCCTGCGCCTCCTTATTGAGCGCTCCCTACCCCGCCTCGCAGAGGAGGACGAGCAGGAAGACCTGATCCCGTGGTGGCGTGCGTAAAGGGGGGGAATGTGCGTATCCTTGTGATCGGCTCGGGGGCACGGGAGCACGCCCTGGCGTGGAAACTGGTCCAAAGCCCGCGAGTGGATGCCCTCTTTGTTGCCCCCGGCAACGCCGGCACGGCCCGCATCGCCACAAACTTACCTATCCCCCCCACCGACTTGGATGCCCTGGCCCAGGCTGTCCAGCGCCTCGCCATTGACCTGACGGTAGTCGGCCCGGAACTGCCCCTGGCTTTGGGCATTGTGGACCGCTTCCGTCAGGAGGGCTTGAAGGTCTTCGGCCCCACCCGCTCCGCGGCACAGATAGAGGCCTCCAAGGTGTTCGCCAAGGGCCTTATGGAGCGCTGGGGCATCCCTACCGCTCCTGCCCGAGCCTTCGCTGATGTGCAGGAGGCACTCCGTTATGTCCAATCCCATCCCCTACCCCTGGTGGTGAAGGCGGATGGCCTGGCCGGGGGCAAGGGCGTTACCGTCTGCCACACCCGTCAGGAGGCGGAGCAGGCGGTCCGCAGGGCCATGCAGGAGAAAGCCTTCGGCCCGGCGGGAGAGCGCATTCTGGTGGAGACCTGTCTCGTGGGTAGAGAGGTGAGCGTCTTCACCTTCACTGACGGCAAGAACCTGTCGCCCCTGGTGTCGGCGTGCGATTACAAGCGCCTTCTGGAGGGCGACCTCGGCCCTAACACCGGGGGGATGGGCAGTTACAGCCCCCCGGAGTTCTGGACACCTGCCCTGGCCGACACGGTGCGCCGTCGGATTATGGAACCTGTAGTTCAGGCCCTGGCCTCTGAAGGGCGTCCCTATCAGGGGGTGCTGTATGCTGGCCTGATGCTCTCCGCCGACGGCCCCTATGTGCTGGAGTTCAACTGCCGTCTGGGCGACCCTGAGGCCCAGGTCCTCCTCCCCCGCCTGGAGGGGGACTTGGTGGAGGTCCTCCTCACGGTGGTGGAGGGTCAGGCACAGCATCTCCCCACCCTCTGGAGTGAACTGAGGTGCGTGGGCGTTGTCCTGGCGTCCCAGGGCTATCCAGGGGACTATAAGAAGGGCTTCCCCATCTCCGGGATTGAGGAGGCGGAAAAGGGGGCAGTGGTCTTCCACGCCGGCACCCGCCTTCTGGTCGACGACCGCACAGGCAAACCTCAGGTGGTTACCGATGGGGGGCGTGTGCTGACGGTAGTAGGGCAAGGCCCCACCCTGGCCCAGGCACGCCAGCGTGCTTACTCCGCCCTCGCCCACATCCACTTTGAGGGCATGGTCTACCGCAAGGATATCGCCCTTGTGGCTGAACAGGAGGGAAAGTAATGCCCCTGGTGGCCGTCGTTATGGGGAGCAAATCCGACGAGCCCGTCGTCCAGGAGACCGTGAAGGCCCTGGAGGACCTGGGCATTCCCTACGAAGTGCACATCCTCTCGGCACACCGCACGCCGGACAAGGTGCGGGAGTTGGCCCTCACCGCCCCCCAGCGGGGGGTAGAGGTGTTCATCGCAGCCGCGGGAGGCTCCGCCGCTCTGCCGGGGGCCATCGCCTCCCATACCACTCTGCCCGTCATTGGCATTCCCCTGGCATCCAGCCCTCTCCAGGGGCTAGACGCCCTCCTGGCCATCGCCCAGATGCCCCCCGGGGTGCCGGTGGCCTGTATGGCCATTGGCCCATGGGGCGCCCGCAACGCAGCATATATGGCGGCTGCTATCTTGGGCCTCAAGCATGAGACAGTGCGCCAGGCCTACCAGGCCTACCGGGAGCGCCTGCGCCAATAAGGCACTCCCCTCCCCGCCGCGCTGGGAGGCACCGACCAGGTCTGGGGCGATACCACGGGCTTGCGCCCCTGCGCTACAATAGCAGAAAGGCATCGCTGTGGAGCGTCCCATGAGCGAGGGGTTGAGCGCCTCCCTACCCAAAGCCTATGACCCCCACAGCGTCGAGCAACGCATCTACCAAAGGTGGCTGGAAGGGGGCTACTTTACGCCCAGGATAGACCCCTCCCGCAAACCCTTCGTCATCATCATGCCCCCACCCAATGTAACGGGGAGCCTGCATATGGGCCACGCCCTCACCGCCACCCTGGAAGACCTGATGGTGCGCTGGCACCGCATGATGGGCGAACCTACCCTCTGGCTCCCCGGGGTAGACCACGCCGGTATCGCCACCCAGGTGGTGGTGGAACGGGAACTGGCAAAAGAAGGGCTTACCCGCCACCAGTTGGGACGAGACGCCTTCCTGGAGCGGGTGTGGCGGTGGGTGCACAAGTATCGCTCCCGTATTCGTGAGCAACATATGCGCCTCGGGGCCTCCTGCGACTGGACACGGGAACGCTTCACTCTGGACCCGGGCCCCAGCCGTGCAGTGCGCACCACTTTCGTGAACCTCTATCACAAGGGCCTGATTTATCGGGGGGAGCGCATTATCAACTGGTGCGTGCGGTGCTCCACCGCCCTCTCGGACCTGGAGGTGGAGCACAAGCAGGTGCAGGGAGAACTGGCCTATATCCGCTATCCTCTGGAGGACGGCACCGGCTTTGTTACCGTCGCCACCACCCGTCCCGAAACCATGCTGGGCGACACTGCCGTGGCCGTGCACCCCTCCGACACCCGTTACACGGGCCTCATCGGCAAACGAGCGGTCCTCCCCTTCCTGGGACGCCCCTTGCCCATCATCGCCGACGACGCGATTGACCCGTCCTTCGGCACCGGAGCCCTGAAGGTTACCCCTGCCCACGACCCGGTGGACTGGGAGATAGCCCAGCGCCATAACCTGCCGGCAGTGAGCATCCTCCACCCCGATGGCACCCTGAACCAGGAGGCCGGACCGTTCCAGGGTTTAGAGCGCTTCCAGGCCCGCCGGGCGGTTCTGCAGGCCCTTCGGGATCAGGGTCTCCTGGAGAAGGTGCAACCCCACACCCTCGCCCTGGGCCATTGCCAGCGGTGCGGAACGCCGGTTGAACCTATCCTCTCCCTCCAGTGGTTTGTGCGCATGGCCCCCCTGGCAGAGCCGGCCATTCGGGTGGTGGAAGAGGGCACCCTCCGTATCATCCCCGAGCACTACACGAAGGTGTATCTCAACTGGCTCCGCAACATCAAAGACTGGTGTATCTCTCGCCAGTTGTGGTGGGGGCACCGCATCCCCGTGTGGTATTGCCAGGACTGTGGGGGACAGACCTGCACCCTGGAAGACCCCTCCCGTTGCGCCCACTGCGGCAGCGGCCGCCTCCAGCAAGACCCCGATGTGCTGGACACCTGGTTCTCCTCCGGCTTGTGGCCCCACAGCACCCTGGGCTGGCCCGACGACACGGCGGACCTCCGCTACTTCTACCCCACCTCGGTGATGGAGACGGGCTACGACATCCTCTTCTTTTGGGTGGCCCGCATGGTGATGCTGGGAATCGCCAACACGGGTAAGGTGCCCTTCTACACCGTTTACCTGCACGGCCTGGTCCGAGACCCCTATGGCTTGAAAATGGCCAAGACCCGTGGGAATGTGGTGGACCCCCTGGACATGGTGGAGCGTTACGGGTGCGATGCCCTGCGCTTCGCCCTTACGGTGGGCGTCGCCCCGGGGAGCGACCAGCGCCTCAGCCCCCATCGCCTGGAGGCGGGGCGCAACTTCGCCAACAAGATATGGAACGCCGCCCGTCTCGTCTTTTCTACCCTGGAGGGAGCCACTGACCTGGAGGGCTGGAGCACCCCCCGCCCTGCTCATCTGGAGGACCGCTGGATCCTCTCTCGCCTCCAGGGGGTCATCCAGCGGGTGCACCGCTCCATGGAGGAGTTCCTCTTCGGCGACGCCGAGCAGGCCCTCCACGACTTCTTCTGGGACGAGTTCTGCGACTGGTATCTGGAACTGAGCAAGGTGCGCCTCCGCCGGGGGATGGCCCCCTCGCCCCGCCCCGTGCTGGCCTACACCCTGGAGCGCCTACTGCGCCTGCTGCATCCCTATATGCCCTTCATCACTGAAGAGGTGTGGCAGAACCTCCGCAGGCTTCTGCCCAGGGAGGACAATGCCCCGGAGATGCTCATCGTCGCCCCGTGGCCCTGTCCCGAGCCGGCTTTGGGCGACCCCCGGGCCGAAGAGAGCATGGCACTCGTTCTGAGCCTTATCCGCACCGTCCGCAACGCCCGTGCCGAGTTTCGCCTGGAGCCTCGCCAGCCCCTGGAGGTCTTCACCGCCCCCGGACCCTACCGCCCAATCCTGGAAGCCGAACAGGAGGCGGTCTGCGCCCTCGCCCTTGCCCAACCCCTCCACCTCCTGGAGGATGGCCAGCCCCTACCCTCCGACCGGCAGTGCCTGCGCACCGCCGTCGGCCCCGTCCCCATTGCCATTCGTATCGGCAATCTGGTGGACCTGGGGAAAGAGGTGGCACGCCTGCGGGCGGAGGCAGACCAAGCCCACCTGACCCTTCGGCGTCTCCAGGAGCGCCTGCAGGACCCCCACTTCCGCTCCAGAGCCCCCGAGGAGGTGGTGGAGCGGGAGGAAGAGCGCCTCCGGCACACCCAGGCCCGCCTGGACACCTTGCGAAGCCTTCTGGCCCAACTGATAGGCAGCGAGGGATAGCGGGATGCGCATCCTGCACTTCGCCGACCTCCACATCGGCGTAGAGAACTTCGCCCGCCCTGCCACCGAGGAGGACCTGGAAGCCCTCCCTGCTTACTTCCTCACCCCACCTGGCCACGACCGCACCTACTACCGGGGTGCCAGCACCCGCCTGCTGGACTTCCTCTCCGCCCTTGACACCTTGGTGCACACCGCCGTGGAAGAAGGCGCCGACCTGGTGGTCTTCGCCGGCGACGCCTATAGGAGCCGTAACCCCGACCAGACCCACCAACGGGAGTTTGCCCGCCGTATCGCCCACCTAGTAAGCCACAATATCCCTGTGGTGCTGGTGGCCGGCAACCACGACCTCCCCCGCACTGCCTTCCGTGCCTCCGCCCTGGAGATTTTCCCCACCCTGAACATCCAGAACGTCTTCGTCTCCGAACGGGCGGAGGTGCTGAAGGTGTGCACCCGCTCCGGCCCGGTGCAAATCCTGACGGTGCCCTGGATTCGCCCCCACCTCCTCCTGGAACGGCAAGAGAGCCAGGGGAAGTCCCTAGAGGCCCTCCGCCAGTTGGCCGAAGAACGCCTCACCGCTCGTGTCCACGCCTTGGCCCAGCGCCTGGATACCTCTGTGCCGGCCATCCTGGTAGGGCACTTCACCGCTTATGGCGCCCAGACCGGCACCGAGCAGTCCATGCTCCTGGGCAACGACCATGTGCTTCCGCTCAGCAGTATCCTTCTCCCCGGGCTGGACTACCTGGCCCTCGGGCACGTGCACCGCCACCAGTGTTTGGGGGATTCGCCTCCCGTGGTCTATGCGGGAAGCCTCCAGCGGGTGGACTTCAGCGAAGAGAAGGACAGGAAGGGCTTTGTGGTGATAGAGGTAGACCCCTCCCGCCCCGCCGGCCAGCGGGCACGGTGGACCTTTCGGGAGGTGCCCGCCCGCCCCTTCCAGACCGTGGAGGTGCGTGTGGGACCCGAGGACGACCCTACCACCCAGACCCTCAACGCCTTGCGCCGCTATCACCTGCAAGGAGCGATTGTGCGCCTTATCCTGCATATGCCCCAAGCCCTTGCAGGGCGCTGGGACGAGCGGGCGGTGCGTCAGGCCCTAGAGCCCGCCTCCTGCGTGGTAGTGCAGAGGGATTACATAGACCGAGGGGCGGTGCTCTCCGCAAGGGCCATAGACCAGCGCACCCCACCCCAGGACGCCCTGCGCCGGTTTCTGGAACAGGAGAGCATCCCCGAGGCTGTGCGCCAGCGGGCCCTCGCCCTGGGGCAAGAGGCCCTCGCCCGGGCGCAAGCCCAGGCAGAAGGTGAGGCCTGACCTCTACACCCTACGGGCCCTCCTGGTGATACAAGCGGATTGGACGGGCGGGGAAAGGCTTATACGGGTAGCGCGCCAGGGACTCCTCATCCAGTTCCAGACCCAGGCCAGGCTTGTCGGGAAGACGGATGTAGCCGTTCTCTACCTTGAATGGTTCCCGGGAGATTGCGTCTCCCACTTCGGTGAAGTTCACAAAGTATTCAGTGATGAGGAAGTTGGGGATAGTGGCCGAGACCTGCAGGGTCGCAGCCAGCCCTATGGTGGTGCTGTTGTAGTTGTGGGGGGAGACCACGACGAAATGCGGCTCGGCCATACCAGCGATCTCCTTCAACTCCAGAATGCCCCCGCAGTTGCACACATCGGGGTTGATGATGTCGGCACAGCGTTTCTCAAAGACCTGGCGGAACTCCCACTTGCTATAGAGGGCCTCCCCCGTAACCACAGGCAGGCTAATCTGCCTGCGCACCTCCGCCAGGGCGTCCAGGTTCTCAGAGTCCACCGGCTCCTCATACCAAAAGGGTTTGAACTCCTCCAGCCGACGGGCCACCCGCACGGCGTGCATAGGGGCCAATCGCCGGTGCACCTCTATGAGCAGGTCCACCTGGGGGCCGACGGCCTCTCGCACCGCCCGCACCGTCTCTACCGCCTCATCCTCCTCTTGCCGAGAGATGTAGGGCCTCCAGGGGGGAGGGAAGGGATCAAACTTCAGGGCAGCAAAGCCCTTCTGGACCGTCGCCACCGCAAGGCGGGCAAAATCCTGGGGCGTCCTGGCCCCCTCATACCAGCCGTTGGCGTAGACCCGCACCCTCTCACGACACGGCCCCCCCAGCAGGTTATAAACCGGCTGTCCCGTGGCTTTCCCCACGATGTCCCAGAGGGCTTGCTCTAGGGCGCTCAAGGCACAGTAGAACTCCAGGGAGCCACGGCGGGTGGCAAAGTCCATGAACATTACTTGGGTAAAGTGCTTGATGTGAAAGGGGCTTCGGCCGACCAGGTAGCGCCCCATAGCGTGGATATGCACCTCTATCGTTTTGTCCCGATCCGCCTGGGTGTAGGCCTCCCCCCAGCCGTAAACCCCTTCGTCCGTCTCCACCTTGGCAAAGAGCCAGTTCTTCCCCGTCCCCGGGTGCACCAGAAAGGTTTTGACGCCGGTAACCCTCACCGCTTATCCTCCAGCAGGTGCTGGCCCTATCATACCATCGCTTTGTCCCCACCCTCCGCCTCTACCTTGACGCCGGCCTCGCACCTCGTGAGCGGTATGCTACTCTAACATAAGAGGATCAGGGACCGTGGAACGGGCACGCCCCCTTCTGGGACCGACTATGAAGAACCGTGCTCAGGTGGGTTTGCTTTTTATCGCCCTGGGCGTCCTGGGGGGCATA
>BEHZ01000082.1 GCA_002923335.1 bacterium HR23
ACCGGATTGTCCCCGTTTATGACCCTGCGCCTTTTCACCTGACCTGGGACCAGACCAGCCTGCTGAACAACGGCGTTTTGAAGGGGCCCCGCCGGGATGGGGTCCAGGCGGGCGTAAATGTCCAGCCAGAAGAAGCGTCGGCGCAGGGCGTCCAGGGCGAGACCCTGGTGGGCGCCCGTGACCCTGGGATCTAGGGGCAAGCGAAAGCGACGGCGCGCATAGGGGCTGGAGTTGCGGGCAAGGGAGAAGATGCGGTTCACCCCACTGCCCAGGGTAACCAGAGTGAGGCGCTTGGGCCTCGTCTGAAGGGCTTGGCCCACGGGACTACCCTCTGCCAAGGCGTCGTAGGCGATGGCGCACCCCTGAGAATGGGCCACAACAGTGATGTCGGTAATGTCCTCCCGACGCACCATCTCCACAAGGCACCGCTCTACAATCCCCCGGACGTTGGCCGACCACGCCCCGTCGTTGACATAGCGATAGGTATCCCCTAGCACCCGGCTCAGAAAAGGCTCCACTACCTGAATTGCCTGCACAACCTTCCCCAGCAGACCCCATTCCCCCAAAGCGGACGGCAGGGGGAGCCAGAGGAGGACATGCAGAAGGGCCAGCACCGGAAAGAGCCCCAGCCCCGCCACCAGCAGAAGGAGGCATACGGTAGCCAGCCAGGCGCCGTGGGCCAGGCGAATACCCCAGCAAAAGGTAGGAGTATCATCTTGAGGCGGTGCTTTCATACCGACACGATACAGCGGTAAGAGCCTTTGCAACCGGAACGGGGCAACGGGGCGGGTGGGGTCAAAGGTAGCGTCGTTGGCTGCGTCCCGCAGGCCTCGCCCCAACAGGACCAGTTGCGCCTGCACCTGAAGCCACATCCAACCCAAGACCGCCCCGGCTGACGGCGGAGGGAAGGCGTCGGCCCAGTAGGCTTCTACAAACTCAAACTCGTGCGTCGCTCCGTCCGGGTCTATCACGGTCAGGCGGGCGGTGGCTTGACTTTCCACCCGGAACTGCCGTTCCACCCTCCCCCCCGCTTCCTCCAGAAAATCCGCTACAGCGTTCACCAGTTCCGCCAGGAAAGCCCCCTTGGGCTGGGCGTCCCCTATACCGTGGATAGCCACAACCCCGTGAGTCATCTGCCCCCCCTCATGAGCAGAATAGCCTAGGAGCACCGCTCCGGGGAGAGGTCATAGGCATCCCACTTGACAGCGCCTCCTGCCGGGGCCACCATGCCTGTGAGCGCTTGTGAGGAGGAAAAAAACCGTGCCTGCAGTAACCGAGACCCTTGCTCGCTTCGCCTCCACCCTCTCCTACGAGGACATCCCACCGGAGGCGGTGCGCATCGCAAAAGAGGTCACCCTGGACTGTCTAGGGGTCGCCTTGGCCGGCTCTGTGGATGGGGTGGGGCGCATAGTCAAGAGCGTCGTGCGCAAGATGGGAGGCCGTCCCGAGGCGACGGTCATCGGTGCACCCTGGAAAACCTCCGCGCCTAACGCAGCCCTGGCCAACGGCGCTATGGGCCACGCCCTGGACTATGACGATATGGGAATGAGCGTGGGGCACCCCACGGTGCCTGTTCTGCCCGCCGTGTTGGCCCTGGGGGAGCGCATCCACGCCTCTGGGAAGGAGGTCCTGACCGCCTTCATCGCCGGGCTGGAGGTGGAGGGGAAACTGGGGGCCGCCGGCCGGGAACTCTACAGCCAGGGATTCCACTCCACCAGCATCTACGGCACAGTAGGGGCGGCCGCCGCCTGCGCCCGGCTCCTGCGCCTCACGCCTTCCCAGACCCAGATGGCCCTGGGCATCGCCGCCTCCCTGGCGTCCGGCCTCAAGGACAACTTCGGCACTATGACCAAGCCCCTGCATCCGGGCCACTCTGCCTGGGGAGGTGTAGTATCCGCCCTCCTCGCTCAGGAGGGCTACACGGCACGGGCAGATGTGCTGGAAGCCCCTTATGGCTTTATGGACGCCTTCGTGGGCAAAGGGCGGTGGGATGCCGAGAAGGTGGTTACAGACCTGGGGCATCCCTTTCACGTCCTCCAGCCAGGCATCACCCTGAAGAAGTATCCCTGCTGTGGAGGGAACCACCGCGCCCTGGACGCTCTCTATGCCCTGCGCCAGCAGACCTCCTTCACCTGGGAGCAGGTGGAGAAGGTGGTGGTGGAATCGGGGCCGGTTCTTCCCCTCGTCCTGCAATACACCTTCCCCGACACGGGCTACCAGGGGAAGTTCAGTCTGCACTTCAATGTGGCCGCCGCCATCGTCTTGGGGCATGTGGTGCGGGACACCTTCACCGATGCGGTGGTGCGAGACCCCCGTATCCAGGAGATGATGCGCCGAGTGGAGTGGAAAGTTACTGCCGAAACAGGGGACATACTGCACCAGGGCACCCCCGTTACCGTCTACCTGAAGGATGGGCGAGTGTTGCGCAACCCCGGCGACTTCATCAAGGGCGACCCCCAGCACCCTCTCTCGCGCCAGGAGATTCTGGACAAGTTCTCCGATAACGCCCGCCTTGTCCTCTCCCGCCCCGCCCTGCTCAAGACCATTGACCTGGTGCTGGACTTGGAGAGCCTGCCGGACATCGGTCTGGTGATGCGCTACCTCTCTGCCCGCCCCAGGAGAGACGGCAAGCAGGGGTAAGGGGGACATATGGACGACCTCCCCCTTCTTCAGGCTTCGCCTCACCGCCTGGAGGAGGATATCCTTGCCCTGGCACGCTTCACCCAGCCCGACCTGCCTTATACCCGCCTCGCCTTCAGCCCCGAGGACAGGCAGGCTCGCCAATGGGTAGTGGAGCAGATGCGCTCCCTGGGGCTGGCGGTGCGCATTGACCCCGCGGGCAACATCCTCGGGCGCCGAGAAGGGCAAGACCCCCGCCTCCCCGTCCTGATGACCGGCTCCCACATTGATACGGTGCGGGCGGGAGGGCGCTTTGACGGCATAGTGGGTGTCGTGGGGGCGCTGGAGGTGGTGCGCCTCTTCAACGAGGCAGGTATTGTTACCTACCACCCCCTGGAGGTGGTAGTCTTCACCTGCGAGGAGCCCACCGCCTACGGCTTCTCCCCCTTCGGTAGTCGTGCCATGGCGGGGCAACTAGACCCGGCGCAGGTGCTGAGGGCGGTCTTCCCCGATGGCCGACGCCTGGCCGACTTGCTCAAGGATATCGGGGGCGACGCCGACCATCTGGCCGAAGCCCGCCTTGATCCTGCCAGGACCCTCTGCCACCTGGAGTTGCATATTGAGCAGGGGGCGGTGATGGAGCGCCAGGGCCTTCAGGTGGGCGTGGTAACCGCCATCGCTGCGCCCTGCCGGGGCGTTGCCCGCTTTGTGGGGAGGGCCGACCACGCCGGGGCGACCCCCATGTCCGAACGGGCCGACGCCCTGTGTGCTGCGGCCGAGTTGGTGCTGGCAGTGGAGCGCATCGCCCGCTCCTATCCCGATATGGTGGGCACGGTAGGTTTCTTGCAGACGCATCCTAATATGGTCAATGTGATCCCGGGGAGAACGGAACTGCACCTAGAGGTGCGCTCTACCTCCCCCGAAGACCTGGTCGCGGCCCGCCAGGCTCTGCAACGGGAAGCCTACGCCATTGCCCGGCGGCGGGGGGTAGAGGGGGACTTCGCCTGGCTGTATTGCGACGAACCTGTGGTGATCCCCTCCTCGGTGCGCCACCACCTGGAGGAGGCGTGCCAGCAGGTAGGCGTGCGCTGGGCACCCATCGTGAGCCGGGCCTCCCACGACTCCGCCCGCTTAGCCAGCGTTATCCCTGTGGGGATGCTCTTCGTCCCCTCCCATCGGGGCTTGAGCCACTGCCCCGAGGAATGGACCGACTTTGAGCAGATCGCCACAGGGGTAAGCGTGCTGGCCCTGGCTATTCTGCGCTTGGACCGCTACGGGTTGTGAGGCCACACCCCTTGCACAGGGAGATAAAATAGGAGCGGAGGTGGTAGTTATGGGTGCGCTAGAGATTCAGCGGGCCATGGCCCACCTGCGCCTCCTTATAGCCGACCTCAGGGCACGGGAGGAGAGCCTGCAGGGGGCGTGCCAGCAGTTCCGGTTGCAACTGCGGCGGCTCTCCCGCCACGCCCTCTACGGGGCAGCCTCCCTGGACCTGGCCCTGGCCGGTATAGGCGAGGTGGAGGAGCGCCTGGAGGAGACGGAAAAAGCCCTGCGCCGTATCAGCGCCTTGAGACGCCTTGCCCAGCAGGAGTTAGAGGCCTTGCAACTCACCCTCTCCGTAGAAGAGGCTAAGGGGCAACTGGCGGAACTGCAGGCCCGCCTTCGCTCCGGCGAGGCCGATATAAGCCTCTCGGCAGAGGTGCATCGGCTGGAGGCCTTCATCGCCGAGCGCAGTCAGTTGGCCGCACGGACCATTGCCCATCCCCTGGAAACGCCATCGCCCTAGCCTCTACAGGGCGGGGAGCCTGCCTTCCACAGAGTAAATGACCAGGCCCGCCGGAAGTTTCGGGTAGAAGTAGGTGCTCTTGGGGGGAAGGCGCAGGCCCGCCTCCACCACTGCCCTGAACACATCCCAGCGGACAGGCGGGAGCAGATAAGCCAGGGACGCCACGCCTCTCTCCAGGCGTTGGAAGACCTCCTCTAGGCCGTGCACAAAGGTTATCGTTCCCTCTCCATCCTTCAAGTGGGTGCCCAGCACCGGCTCCAGAAGTGCCTTATGCAACACCCAGGAGGCGCATTCCCACAGGGACGGGTGCGGGGCGTGGATATCCAGCCGTCCCGACCGTAAGCGCAACAGGCGCAACTGTCCGGTCTCCCTGTCGGCGCAAGCCAGCGTCCCCTTCCCCCGCGCCAGCGCTTCCAGCGCCCCTTCAGCCCCTTGCCGAGTAAGGGGCAGTGTCTCTTCCGAGGAGGCGAAAAGGGCCTCCTGCCGGGACAGCAGGGCTTGGCGGAGAGCCGAGGGCAAAGGCTCCACAAGGCGATGAAACGCCTCCACTACCAGGCCGGGGTCATCCATCCCCACCAGGCACATAGGCACGAAGTGGAAAGCATCGTCGGGGTGGGAGAAGCCGGCTTGCTGGCGCTGGGCCTCATATGCCAGGGCGGTCTCGTAGCGGTGGTGACCATCGGCCAGGTAAACGGGCTCCTGGGCCAGGGCGCTTCGGATAGCCTGCTGCACCTCACCCTCTGTTACAATCCACAGGCGATATGTAATGTTGTCCCACCCTCGTGTCTGCACCTGGGGTGGGCCGGCCGTTATCTTCTCCAGGAGAGCCCTTAGCCCCTGGTGCGGACGGTGCAGGCCAAGAATGGGGCTGAAACTGGCACGTGTCGCCTCCAGGAGGCGCAGGCGGTCGGCCTTGGGGCCAGGGGAGGTGTGCTCATGGGGGAAGACAACCTTCCGCTCGTAAGGTTCCAGGCGCACCGCTCCCAAAAGGCCCCGCCGAGTGAGCCGATGGCCCTTGTAGGGGAAAACCTCCTCCAGCACATAGAAGGCGGGGGACACCTCCTCCCCAAGAACCCCCTGCACCCGCCACTGGTGGAGAAGGTGGGCGGCACGGGTATATACATTGTCCTCCGGCGAATCATCGGGGTAGGAGAGGCCAAACTCCAGGCGAATGACGTTATAGGGGCTCCTCTGGTATAAAAGCCCCCGCTGGTCCACCCGAACCACATCGTAGGGGGGGCTGACCACCAGGGAGAGGTCATCCACTGCCGAGGGGCGATACCGCCATCCCCGAAAGGGCCGAACATCTACCATACGCCAGGGCCACCTTTCCGAACCCACATGGGGGCTACCCCTCCAGGGCACGCCACGCCCGCCGAAGGGTTACCCCGGTCAGCAGGGCCACGACCACCGCCGAAGCAACGCACCACCAACAGACCGCGTAGATGACAAAGAGTTCCAACCAGGTGAGATACGCAGAGAAACCCAAGCCCCCCAGGGCAAGGACAAACCCGCCCATCAAGGCACCATCCTTGAGAGGAGGCCATCTCCTTTCAGCCAAAGGGAGCGACGCCAACACCAGATAGAACAGAAGCCCCAGGAGGGCCACCGGCACCCCCCAGAGTTGGGCATAGGGACTGCTCTGCACGATGGCGCAACCGTGGCTTGGCCCACACACGGGGGCCTGCCCCAAGTAATGGGAGACGGTCAAATACCCGCTGATACCCAAACCCAAACCAGCCAGGGCAACCTGAAGCCATCCCCAGGCGTCCATCCCCTCCGTGCCCGCGGTGGTTCTCAGGGGGAGAGGCCCCTGCGCCTCAGCGCGTCCTCCAGAATGAGACGAAAGCGTTCCCATGGCATCAGCCCCTGAACGAGTTGGCCGTCTACAAGAAAGGAAGGGGTGGCGGACACGCCCAGCCGCCGGCCCTCCTGGAAGTCTTGTTCCACCTTGGCCAGGCTGCGTCCGCTGTCGAGGCACGCATCAAACAGTGCCCCGTCCAGGCCCAACTCCCGCGCCCACGCCTTCAAGTTGCGGGGGGAGAAGGTGCCGCGGTTCTCCCCCGCCTGGCGCTGGAAGAGGAGGTCGTAATACTCCCAGAAACGCCCCTGTTCCCGTGCGCACTCCGCCGCCTGCGCTGCCATCCACGACTCGCCCCCCAGGATAGGGAAGTGCACCGCCCGCAGGCTCACCACCCCCCGCCGAATGTAGTCCTCTCGTAGTTTCGGTTCGCTTTCCCGAGCGAACTGACCGCAGTATGGACATTGAAAGTCAAAGAAGACCGTCACGGAGACCGCGTTGGGCGTGGGGGTAACCTGGGGGTAAGGGGTTGTGGAGAGACGGGACGAACGGGGAGACTGGGCGATGCGGGCGACAAGCACCAGCACCGCCACCAGCACCACGGCAAGCCCCACCGCTCCCCCCAGGAGCAGCCCCCGCCTGCCTTTCGTGGCCCGCCCACGCCGACGTGCCATAGATATTACCTCCTATCGGCCTTGGAAACGGGGTTCCCGGCGTTCCAGCCACGCTCGGGGCCCCTCTTTTGCATCCTCGGTGGCGTTTACGAGATCTATCGCCTCATCCGTCTGACGCAGGGCCTCCAGGAAGTCGGGCACCGCCAGAAAGCGATAGGCCAGGGCTTTGGCGGTGTTGATGGCTACAGTCGGCCCTGTGGCCAGCCGTTGGGCGTATTCCTTGACCCTGTGGGGGAACTCCTCGTGGGGATAGACCGCCTGCACATAGCCCAGGCGGAGGGCCTCGTGGGCATCTATGGTGCGCCCTGTCCAAATAAGGTCCAAGGCGTTGGCCAGGCCGATGATGCGGGGCAGAAGCCACAACCCTCCCTGGGCGGGGATGGTGCCCATCCGCACATAGGCCATGCTGAAGCGTGCCCGCTCTGATGCCAGCCGGATGTCACACAGGGAAGCCAAGTCCATCCCCCCGCCGACAGCGGGGCCGTTGATGGCGCCGATGACCGGCTTGTGGAACTGCCACAGGGTTTTGGCTACTGTATGCAGTGTTCCCTCGTGCCATCCGCCGGCCCCCCGTTCGGCCAGTGCACGGGGGTTGGCCCCGGCGCAGAAGGCCCGCCCCATCCCGGTGAGCACTACTACCCGCACCTCGCCATCCTGGGCAGCGGTGGCCAGGGCGTGGGCTATCTCCTCTTGCATGCGAGGGGTGGTGGCATTGAGGGTCTCGGGACGGTTCAGGGTGATGGTGGCGATACCCCCTTCCTGGCTGTAGAGGATATCCTTATACTCCATACCTGGCGCCCCTCGGCGGTCGTGCTTTCATGGTAACATAGACGCCAACACAGGGCACCAGGCGGTGCCGGCTTCAGCAGACGGGTGTTGATATGACGAACCAGACCCTACGGGTGTTGTTGGGTGTCCTGCGCCTTCCCCAGGTGTTCTACGGCTG